>JAGGUH010000045.1 GCA_021158645.1 bacterium
TAATTTTTAGATTTGTGGCTAATATTGTAAACTTTCGAATGCTACAAAGATTACAATATGGATAATACTTAAAACTCTACAAAATTAGGCGAAAAATGTCTTCAATTTTAATTATTTTGCAAAAGGTCTTTTATTGTAATGCTACACATTACTTTTTAATCTGCCAATTAGTAAAATGGCCTCCCATCATAAATCCAGCAAATTTAATCTTTATTGAACAATCATAAATACCTCGTCGGCCCTGATAATATCTCTTTCTCCGAGAATGCCTTTTACAGTAAATGGATAAAATGGACCACTCCAATTTTTAAGCAGAGAATAAAATTCAGAAAAAGTAAAATACTCTTTTTGCCAACCTGGTTCTGCTGTCCTATAAAATTTAGTAGAATCAGTAGTTAGTATTTTTACATTTTTTCCTTCTGGATGGGTACGTCCTTTAAAAGTTTTACTGTCTAAATCGAAGCTCTTTACATCAATAAGGATACTTAAAGTTACAAGTTTGCCAATTTCAGCACAATCTAATAGACAATTTTCTTGATTTTCTGGAGACTTGCATATGCCATCGCCACATTTTGTGCAATATTTTTGTTCAATTAAAGTAAGACCGGGACAGCACCAAATATCTGAAGTTCTTTCTTCGCCCTCTCCAATACACTCTCCTAATACTTTAATTCTTTCAGCAACGATTACTACTTCCCACTCAGGTGTCATTTTACCGACCATTCGATATATTCCAGAAATTGATACAAAGTCCCCTTCTCTTAAATTGTCCAACGAAAGAGTGTTGTTCGCCTTGTCTACAATAATTGTCTTTGGCAAAACAAAACTTCTAATTGTTCTATTTGCACCTTGCGCTTCTATAATAATTCCCTTCTCAATTTTGGCTGGAGTAATCAGAGTGATTGTCCCCTTCCATTCTATCCCAGATTCTCGCGTATTGATAGGAGAGCTCCAGCCAGAACGGTTGGCTGATAAAATTTTTAATAAATCTTCTGTCGTTTTAGTTTCTTGCATGCTAGCAGAAAGAATCCCATACCGATAAACTAAAATCCCTCCCACAATAAGAGCAACAAGAATTAAAACAATAATGGTTGGTACAAGACCTTTCTGACTAGTCATAAATTATATTATCTGTACTACCCAACCACCTCGATGATGAAATGATTAGATGTAATTTTTAATTTTTCTCAACTGCTCAGGTTTTTAGTTGAGAAATTTCGACCTTTTTAATTTTAAATTTTGTTATATCTTAATACTATGCATCATTTTTTAATTTGTCAATTTGGTAAACTGTGGATAACTTTTTAGTTACTTTTTTAATTTCTTTTTATAAATTTTACTTGCTCCTCCATTTCCATTTTTTAAAATCTTATAGGAAGGAATTTCGAATACTTCTATTTTTTCATCTAAAAAATCAGAGAAAGTCAAAAACTTACCATCAGGAGAAATATCTAATCCAGTGGGTTGATTTCCACCTACGATAGCATCTAACATTTTCCCGGTCTCAGTATCAAAAAGAAGAATTGATCCCCATTCAGGTCCGGGAATATAGTAATTAGTAGAACTAAAATTTTTCCCTCGACAAGAAACAAAAAGGATTTTTTTATCTGGACTTAAAACAATAGTGTTTGGATTATTATCTGTCTGGACAAATTTTTCTACTTTATCGGTTTTTAAATAAACCTTCCAAATTGTATTTTTTGCCATATCAGAAACATAAAGCACTCCTTTTTCTTCATTTCCTACAATATGGCGCATTGCCCCATCGCTCTTAAATATAACCTTTCTTTCTCCAGTATCTAAATCTATCTTTTCAATTTCTCCATTAGCAAAACCTGCTACATAAAGATTTTTACCATCTTCTGTAATATAAATGCCTCGAGGGGTATCAACAGTGGGAATGTTTTTTATTAATTTCCCGTCTAAGAGATTAATTTTAGAGACATTATCTCCACACCAATTTGAAGCAAAAAGAGTTTTTTGATTAAAAGAAAGTTTTACTACTTTAGTCCAACTACTTTTAGTGTCAAAAACGCGCAAGATTTTTTTTGATTGAGTGTCAATTTCAAAAATTTTACCAGTTTCCATTTGGCTAACGTAAGCTTTTTTTCCATCTTTAGAAAATTCTATCTCTACCCCTCCATTATTGTTGAGATTAATAGTGGCTATTTCTTCACCAGTTTTTGAATCAAAAACACTCACTCCTTTCCTTTTATTTAAAAGATGAGTTGCCCAAATTTCTTTTCCATCAACAGAAAAAGTCACTGCTTTTGGAGAAGGCACATAATTAATATCAAAAAGATGTCTTACTAACTGACCTTTTAGTTGAGAAAACGGACCAAAATCTACTTTTTTAAATTTTTGGTTTGAAATTTTAATAATTTTTTTCTTATTTGTTTTCATTTCTTTCATTCTTTCTTTGTTTGTCTGATTTTTATTTATTGAAATTTCTATTACTCCTTGTTTTATTTCTTTAATTAATTTTGGGTCAGATCTTATCGCCAATTTTTCAAAAAAACTATAAGCGTTTTCTGATTCCATTAAAAAAGGTTGGCCAAGTTTACTTTGAATTGGAAAGAGCCAATAGATAACTTTTTCTGGATAAATTTCTAATCCTAGAGATAAACTCTCTTGGGTTTCTTTTGAAAAATATTGATCAAAAACAAAATTTCCTAAAGAATAAAAAATTAATTTTCCTTGATGCTTTTCTATTTCCTGAACCACATGGGGATGAGAGCCAATAATTAAATCGGCTCCAGCTTCGATAACTTTATGGGCTAATTTTTGTTGAAAAACTGAACTTTTTGGTTGATATTCTTCTCCCCAATGGAAAATGACAATCAAAAATTTTTTTGGGTTTGATTTTCTTATTTTCTTTACAATTTCGGTAATTTTTTCATCAGAACAATTAAAAGGAAAAGTCTTATTAAAAGCAAGAATGATAATATTTTCTTTTTTAAATAAAAAATCTTTATCACATCTTATAGGATGGCCAACAAAATTAATATGAGATTGTTTTAAAAACTCTTTAGTTTCTTTAAAACCAGTTTCTCCCATATCAAAAGTATGATTATTTGCTAAAGAGACCAAATTAAAATTTGAAAAAGAAAGAACTTTGGTAACTTCTGGAGAAAAAGCAAATTTTAAAGAGTGAACACCAAAATTTGGTGGATTTTTCACAATTGGACCTTCTAAATTTCCAACTACAAAATCAACTCCTTTCAAAAATTGATGAATTTTTTCAAAAGGATAGTAAATGCTATTTTTTTCCATTAAACTTTCTATTCCACGATCAAGCATAATATCTCCTACAAAAAGTAAGGTTTTTACTTTTCGAGATTCTAAATTTTTATAATTTTTTTTATCTCCTTTTTCAAAAATAACACTAAAATAAGAAGTAGTTTTATCTATATTAGAATTTTTAAAAAAATCAGTTGAGTTTTTATAAGTAATAATTTCAGGTTTTTCTTTTTTTTGCAATTTAGCAAATAATCTTGCTCCATACAAACACTGCCAGCAATCAACTTCTATATTTTCAAATTCTTCTTTCTCAAAATTTAATAGAACCCTAATACTTTTTTTATCATAAAATTGAGCCGCAATTTTTGGAAGATAATGAGAAAAATCAACGCTAGCAATAACTATTGTTTTAGAAGAACTTTGAGAATCTATTGTTTTAATAAGTGAAGTTATTTCTTTTTCCGTAATGTCAGATGGAATTAAAATTGGCAAAATTTTTGTATCAGGAAAATAATTTTTAATATAAGGAAGTAAATTTATAATGCCATAATCTCTTTCAACTGAAGAATTGTTAAAACAAAAATCATTTTTTTCAATTAAACTTTTTAAAAGAAACTCATCAACTTTGAGGTTTTTAAAATTTTTACTCTGATAATTAAGAGTAATAAATGAAGTTTTTTTGCATAATGATTTGCTATTAAAATGATCAGAGCCTAATAAAACAATATTTTCTGGCTTTCCTTTTAAAGAAAGGATTTTAAAAAATTTTTGAATAATTTCTTTTGCCAATAAATGATGGGGCACTACTCCGCTTGAAACAGAAAGATGGGCAGAAAAGACAATAATTTCCTTACTAAATAAATTTTTGAGATCTCTAAAATAATGATTTCCACCAATAATAATAGCAAAACTAATTAAAATAATTAAGAAAAGTAAAACTATAAATTTTATCTCGAATCTCATTTTGGGATTTCTAAAATAATATATTTTCATACATATTCTTATTTTACCAATTTTACCAAGAAATTTTTTTAAATCTTTAATTTTTAAAGACAAATATTGTCTTTTTAAAAACAAAAACAAATAAAAAAACCAAAAGAAATATAAAAAACTTAAAATTTTCATTTATTTGCTCTGATTTAAATTTTGTTGACCTTAATTATAAAAATAAATAATATTTTTTTATAAAAAAAATAAAAAAATAAAAATCTCTAAAAAATTTCAAAATTTAACTTATCAAAAATATTAAAATATAAATGAAAAAAATTCTTAAAGA
>JAGGUH010000018.1 GCA_021158645.1 bacterium
AAAACTCATCTCAAATACATATAATCCAATAAGATCATTTGTATAATGTTTTCAATATTCCTTTATTGTTTCTTTTATAAAACAAATAAGCGAACAAAGTTTTTCGCTTTTTATTTCTTTGTTGTATTTATCTGAATCTATTTACTAAAAAACACTCAACCTTTTTATTCTTTTTCTTTAATTATATCCCAAAATGTTAAGCTTTCTCGTCCTAAACTCCACAAAGCGATACCACCAAGATTATATTTTTTAGCTAAATTAAATTTGTATTTAGCACTTTCGGTATTTTCTATCCAAACTATATGATTTTCGCCTTTGTCATCGGTATAGGTAAAATTAAAGCCATCTTTTGAATTAAAATTATCTACTTTTGCTTTTTGATAGGATTTTCTTAATTCATTAGAAACATTGAAAGATAAATTAGCTGGCAATGATTTATATCCTTTATATTTGTTGTTTTCTTGTATCCAATCATAACCATAGCCTGCAATGCCTAAAAATAGTTTATTATTTTTGATTTTGGAAGTAGCATATTGTAAAACATTATCTACCCATCTATATGGAGCAACAGGTCCTGGAGAGTTATTTAAATGATGATTATCATAAGCCATAATAACAATTAAATCTGAATGTTTTCCTATATTTTCATAATCTAATCCTTTAGACCAATTAATTTTTTCAATATCGCTTGTTTTAGCTGATAACGCTATTGATAAAATGTAATGATTCTTGTGTAAGTTTTTAGATAAATCACTAATAAATTTGTTAAACAACTCTTTGTCTTGTGGAGGCACATTTTCTATATCTATATTAATTCCTTTTAGCCCGTAATTTTCTATGGTAGCAACAATATTTTTGATTGCCTTTTGTTTTACTAATTCATTTGAAATAATGGAATGGATTATTTGTGAATCTGGCTTTCTCAAGATAGGACTCCAATTACTAATCATAGGCAATACAACAATATTATTCTTATTTGCAATCCTCATAATTATATCTTTACTCCACCCTTCTCCTACAACATCGCCTGTTCTCGTTAATCTAAACCAAGTTGGAGATATTATATCTATATCCTCTTTATACTTCACCAAAAAAGAATAATGGTTGTTGTTATTCAAATAAGCATAATAAATAAAATTGGCAAAATTATTCTTGATTTTAACTTTCTGAACAGACATTTTTGCTAAACCATCTTGAGGATCCCAAATTTTAAAACCTACGCTACCTCTATTAAGTGAATGCTCTATTGCTACCGGACCTAAAAATATCCGATCATCTACTTCACAGATCGCAGTATCGCCAATAAAATTTAATTTAACTTTATAATCTCTATTTTCTTTTTTGTATTTGACTGATTTTAGTGTTATGTATTTGCCACTTACTTTTTCTTTTAACAATATAGAATCGTCATCTAGTCCGCAAAATACATAATTATCATCATTAACATAACGACCAATTAAAAACCCTGTTCTACCAGATTTTATTGAAAATTTTGTTTCCACAGAATAATTTTGCCAATAATATCCGCCATTTAGAATCGCCATTGCCCCAGAACTATCTTTTTTTGCCTTTAAAATTAAATTATTATTATTTGTATATAGAGATCCCCAATTATAGAACCAGTCGTATATATTGTCCGAATTAAATTTTGAAGAAAAATAAGGTAGTTTTTTAGTTCGAGACCCTTCTAATATTTTTATAAGGTTAGACGCTGATAAATCGTTGGGGACTTCAAATCTTTTTAGTAAATTACATTCCGAATATTTGTGGTTTATAAAATCTCCATTTTGATTATTTAACTCAAATGATAAAGGATAAACTTCTCTAACAGCAGCAAGATTACTTTCTATTGCTTTATTCTTATCAATATTTAAAGCATCTTGGCCATAATCTCCAAATGGGAAAGCAAAGGCTATAACTTTTAGTCCTTTAATATGAGATTCCAAAAGATTCTTTGACTTCAAATGATCATCTAATAATCTTTGTTTATATTCTTCATCTGTTTCAATTCTTCCCTGATCCGAGAGCCACATTTTATTGCTGGCAAAGTGCCCCTTGTTGCCTTGGTCATCAATTTCTATGAAATTATGAAATTGATAACCATGTGCTTGAATATCCCATCTACCGCTTTTGTTCATCTGCTGTAATTCATTTTTTGAAAGGTAGTAATCGCTTTTATCTTCTAATAGATGTTTAGTAATTACAAAAATTACAGCGTTATAATCTAATACTTTCAAAATAGGATCAACCGGATAAAAACTATCCTTTCTACCGTCATCAAAAGTTAAAAGAAACGGCTTATCCGGCAGTTTTTTTTCTCCTTTCATAAAAGCGTAAAGGTCTTTAATACTTATTGTTTGCCAGCCTGCCTTTTTCAAGGCAAACATTTGGTCTTTAAAATCTCGCAATAGAACATTAAATCCATCGGGCTTATTAACAATTCCATGATAAACTAATACTGGAATAGATTTAGTTCTATCGTTGCTATATTTTAATGTTAAATCATCTTGTGGAGTAAATGTTTGTGAAATAAATGTCAAAATGATAGCGGCTAAATCTTTTTTTTGGGTTTGGGCAAAATTTATTTTGTACTTTAAGTAATTAAAATTCATTAGCATATAATTCTTGTTAAAATAAGAATTATTTTTAATCAAAAAACTGCCGCCACTTATTACTGCTATCATTATTAAAACAATTACAGAAAAATAAATTTTAAATTTTTTTTGGTTATTCTCTGTCATAATTTATCTTGTTCCCCATTTTCTATTCTGTATAGTAGCCAAAGCATAAAAAAGAATAAAAGAAAGGATTATCATATTAATAACCGACCAAACAAAAATATATGGCCAATATTTATTATCTCTTGCCACGTACCTATAATATAAAACAATAACACAAGATATTAAAAATACGCCCATTATATAAAAAAATGGTATTCCTCCTTTAACGATAGGATTATAAATTAATGCCCTTATTGCCATAAAGGGAGTTATTAGCGTTACAAAAATCAGAGGGAAAAAATAAGTAAATGAAACAAAAGGTTGTTTTTTGTATATAAAACGACTAGCAAAAATAGAATTAACAAACCAACCCTTTTTCCATCTAATTTGCTGTTTTAAAAACTGCTTGAATGTCGTGGGTACAATTGTATAAGCTTGCACATTATCACTATAAATAGTTTTATAATCTCTTCTTAAAACCCAATTAGTTAAAGCTCTATCATCTCCCCAAGTTACAGGCAAACCTAAAAACATCTCATTAAGCCATTTATCTAAAATTGGCAAAATAACACTTTTTCTATAAGCAGAAGAGCAACCACTACAACAAAATACACTCATAAATGTCGATTCCGCAGCTTTTAAGATCCTAAAAGACATAAAATAATATGCCGCTTGCATTTTTGTAAGTAGGTTTTCATCGGCATTTTCCGGATCAGCATGCGCGCAGACAGCTCCGATTTCAGGATTTTGAAATGGTTCTATTAAATTACGAAATGTTTTTGGTTCAATATAACTATCGCTGTCTAGTTGAACCACAATTTCGCCCTTGGCTCTTTTAAATCCTTCTGCCATTCCGTGTCTTTTGCCTCTGTTTATTTTCCAATCAACAACAACAAGACGATTTCCGTAAATTCTTTTTAATTTTCTCAAAATATTAATAGTACCATCATTTATGACAATTACTTCTAATTTTTCTTTAGGATAATCTGCCTCAAAGCATTTAGAGATTGTTTTGGCAATAGATTTTTCTTCGTTTTTGCATGGGATAACAAAAGTAACCAAAGGTTCATAAAACGTATTTTTGTTATTTATTGGTATAATTTTTGATGTTGCACGTTTATACAACATTGCACCTACAATTCTAGACAGTTCAAATGTTGTAACAAAAAATGTGTAAAACAAGATCAAATGAGTAGAATGAAATTCAGCAGCTGTTTTGGATTTAATTAAAATTATAAAAAATAAGACTATACTACCAAAGAAAATTAGAAATAGTTGATAGATAATTCTAGAAAAATTAAATCGTAAAAAATACGACTTAAAAGACGCCAAACTGAACGTTTTTACAATTGGCTTAACAAATTTTATAACTTTAGCGATCATAAGTTTATCTCCCTATTCCTTTATAAATAATTCCTAGACCTTTGATTTTTTCTTTATCTAAACAATTTCTTCCATCAATTACTACCTTAATATCATTTTTCTTTAACTCAATCAAATTCATTTCAGAAAATTCTTTATGAGCAGTAACTAAAACTAATGCCTCGGATTTTTTTAACAATTCATCAAGAGAATCTACTGTTGATTGATCTTTAACAAAGGGATCGTAAATATAAAGATTGGCTTTCAATTTTTTTAGCAGTTCAATAATTTCATAAGCCGGACTTTCTCTAGTATCGTCAACATCAGATTTATAAGATAGCCCTAATACGCCGATATTCGTTCCCTTAACTGATTTATTAATACTATTTAATGCTTTGATTAATAAATCAACCGTATATGCCGGCATACTATTGTTAATCTCACGAGCCAATTTCAAGAATTTATGATTAAAACCATTTTTTTGTGCCTGATCAATTAAATAATAAGGATCAACAGGAATACAATGCCCACCTACACCACAACCAGGATAATGCGGAAGAAAAGCAAATGGCTTAGTAGAAGATCCTTTAATAACTTCTATAAGATCAATTCCCATTTTATCAAAAGATCTTGCTAATTCGTTGACAAAAGCAATATTAATATCTCTAAAAGTATTTTCTATAATTTTCGTTGCCTCTGCTTCTTTAATTGACTTCATTGGTCTAACTTCTGCATCTAAAATATTTTTATAGAAAGCCAAAGCCCTTTTACATCCTTTATCAGAACTAGCACCTACTACTCTAGGAATATTCCGTAAAGACCACTTTTTGTTTCCTGGATCAATTCGTTCTGGACAATGAGCAATATCAAAATCTATACCTGCTTTTAATCCAGTTTCCTCTAAAATTGGCTGAACTATTTCTTCACAAACTCCCGGATTGATAGTAGATTCAATAATAATTAAATGTCCTTTTTTTAAGTTTTTCTGAATTGCCTGACAAGCTGATTTTAATGGTTTTAAATCAGGATTATAATTTTTATCAATTGGCGTAGGAACACAAACAACAATAATGTTTGCCTTTTTTATAATCCGGAAATTAGTTGTAGCTATAAGGTTTACATTACTCAACTCCTCCTGAAGATTTTTATCACAAATAGGACTAATTCCTTTTTTAATTAACTTAATCTTTTTTGGGTCAATGTCTATAGCATAAGTCCTGTAACCTTTTTCTGCGCAAAGACAAGCCAAAGGTAATCCTACATACCCTAATCCAATTACAGCAACTCCTTCTTTTTTTATTGATTGGATTTTTTTCATATATCTGTTTGATTTTTTTATCTTACAAAAAAGAAAATCTAAATTTTGTTTTTCGCTATTATAAGCATATTTTTTGTATTTGTCAAGCCCAATTAGAACTCGTCGGGTACATAGGGTATACCTTAAAGAAACTCATCGGTTAAACAAAAAGAATAGAAAAAATTAAAATTTTATCTTAAAATTTAATAAAAAAAGAGGTTTGTTTCTTTTTTTTTGTTTTAGACAAAATAAAAACTTTTTAAATGCTTTATTGCTCTCAAAAAAACATCCCCGTATTTGTAGTTTGATAATCTTATGACAGAATTTACTATTTTTTATC
>JAGGUH010000040.1 GCA_021158645.1 bacterium
AATTTAGTCAAAACATCATCAATCCATTGATACTTTTCTTCTTTAGAAACTGCTTTAAATTTGATAGATGAACTAACCTTTAAAAATTCTTTAATTTGTGTAATACTAATAATGTGTGAATCTGTTATGTTTGTTGTCATATACCTCTTTCGCAGGTATTTTGTATTAGATAAAACCTTGATTTGAAAAAAATTAAAAAAATGATACAATATTTTTTATTATGAAATTAAAGAAAAAAGTAATTATTATTTATGGACCACCAGGTGCTGGTAAGGGCACCCAAGCATTAAAACTTGAGAGTGTTTTAAATTTTTATCATTTTGATACTGGCAGAGAAGTTGAAAAAATTGTTCATAATCCCAAAAACCAGAAAGATCCTAAAATAAAAGAACAAAGAAAACTATTTGATTCTGGAAAATTATGCGATCCAAAATGGGTGGCTGATTTAGTAAAAAAAATTATTAGAAAATTAGCCAAAAAAAATAAAGGTATTATTTTTTCGGGCTCGCCACGAACTTTATTTGAAGCCGAAGAATTGATTCCTTTATTAATAAAACTTTATGGAAAGAGAAATATCTATGTGGTAAAATTAAATATAGCCAAAGAAACTTCAATTTTTAGAAATACTCATCGGAAGTTATGTTCAAAATGTGGCTATCCAGTTATCTATTCTCAAGAAACAAAAAATTGGAAGTTTTGTCCTCTATGTGGTGCGAAACTTTTTGTTAGGGTTTTAGATAATCCAGAAACAATTAAAATAAGAATCAAAGAGTATCAGAAAAGAACAACGCCGGTATTAGATTATTTAAAAAGACAAAAGATTAAAATTTATGAAATTAATGGTGAACCACTACCGAGTTTAGTGACAAAAGAAATTTTAGAAAAAATTAATTTAAAAAAACTCTGAATATAATTTTAAATGATTAAAAACCAATCGAGAAATTAAAAATTTTGATCTCACAGTTTGATGAGCCGCTTCACCAATTTTTTTTCTTAAACTTTTATTTTTTAAAAGTTCTTTAATCCAAAAACTTATTTCTTTATAATCTTTTGCCAAAAAGCCATTTTTTTTGTGGGTGATTTGAAGAGAAATACCTTTAGTTTTTCCTCCGATAACTGGCTTTTTTTTCCACATTGCCTCAGTAATTGCTAATCCAAATCCCTCTTTGATTGATTTATGAATAAAAATAGTTGTAGCAGTATTTAAGGCATTGATAAATAAATCGTTTGAAATTTCTCTAATTTGTTCCGGTTTCGAAAATAAAAAAATATCAGGGTCGCCTTTGGCATGTTTTTTGATTTTTTTAAACATTTCTTTTGCTTGCGGATCATCTTTTGCTTGATGGATACTGGTAAGCACTAATTGAATTTGAGGATATTTATTTTTTGCCAAATAATATGCTTTTAAAGTTGAAAGCGGATCTTTCCAAGGGTCAAATCTTGCGATTTGACTTAAAATTGGTTTTTCCGGATTAATCCCTAAAAAAGCCAAAATTTCTTTTGCTTGAATTGTTTTTAAAAATCGATTTTTTTCAGAAAAAGGATCGATTGCCGGATAGACAATTTTAATTTTTTTTGGAGAAAACAAGTTAGATTTATAGTCCTTGTGAGAAAAAATTATTTGATGATATTTTTCAATGAATGGTTTAAGAAAATAAATGGTGTTTTTGTTTGGAGAGGAAAGATCGATATGGATTCTTAAAATAGTTTTAATGTTTGAAGGTACAAAATTGATTAAAGGTAAAGGTTGGGGGTCATGGATGATTAGAATATCGGGGTTTATAGATTTAATAATTTTATAAAAATCAGAAGACGCTTTTTTAAATAAAAAATCAAGATAATACTTTTTTTCTGATTCAGTTAAGTTTCCCTTTTCTCCCTGTAAAATGTTGTGGATTTTTTTAGTGATTTTAAAAAAATTAATTGGGGCTTTAAGGACATACCAAGAAGATTTTAAACCCAAAGAATTTTCTAAAGGAATCTGGCTTTTTAAAATTTCTGCTACTCCGCCACCTAAACTAGTTGAATTGATATTGATAATTTTTTTGTTTTTTAATTTTTTTGCTAAAACTATAGTTTTTTTAAAAACTTCTGGAGTAATTTTTTTAAATTTTTTAAAATCTAATTTTTCTAAATTTATTAACTCAAGATATTTCATAAAAATTTATTTTTAGGTATAATATAGAAAAATGCTGATAAATTCAAGAGACATTTATTGGACAAGACATGTACATTATAAGATGGCTGAATATAATTTGAGTCAGTCAAGAGTTTTAAGAATTTTGAGATTTCCGGATAGAATTGAAAAAGGTATTGTGCCAGAAACAATTGCGGTAATGAAAAAATCTGGCTCGAAGAAACGAACTTATGAAATATGGGTGATGTATCAAATAGAAAAAACAAGGTCTAAAATTCAAAAATCAAAAATTGAAAATTTGAGGATTAAAGTAATTAGTGCCTGGAAATATCCTGGAGAAAGTCCAAAAGGAAAAATAATTTATATTCCACCTGATACTTTGGAATTTCTTAACTCCAACCAAAAATAATTTTTTATTTTATAATTGTAAATTTTACTTAATTATTTTAAAACAATTAAAAAAATTTAATTTTTATGAGATTAAAGAATATCTATCAAAAAAGAGATAAATGGGCTCACAAAGGAGATTTTGGTTATCTTTTGGTAATTGCTGGTTCAAAAAAATATACTGGATCACCGATATTTAATGCAGTTTCGGCTTTAAGAGCCGGAACTGATTTGGTTTGTTGTCTTGGTCCTCGGAGAGCAATGGATATTGCAGCAAGTTTTTTACCCGATATTATTACTTTTCCCTTGCCGGGAGATAATTTAAGAAAAAAACATTTAGATTTTATTTTAAGAATTTCCAAAAAATTTGATGCTATAGTAATTGGTTGTGGACTTGGAAGATCTTTAGATACTTTTAGTGTTGTGAGAGAAATTATAAAAGAAATAGATTTGCCAATGGTAGTTGATGCTGATGGGATTCGGGCTTTAAC
>JAGGUH010000061.1 GCA_021158645.1 bacterium
CATTGAAAACCCGTTAACCCGTTAACTCGTTAATAAATAATAAAACAATAAATTAGATTTGTCATTTGATATTTGAAATTTGATATTTAGAGTTTGTTTTGAATTTTGATTTTGGGATTTGGGATTTGTTTGTAATTTGTAATTTGTAATTTATATTGAATTAACTTTGCGTTTCAAGTTTTTCGCTTAAAAATAATATAGTAATAGTAGAAGATAAAAAAATTACTGAATTTTTTCAGTAATTAATTCAGTAATTAATTCAGTAATTTTAAAAATAAAAGCGATCGCAATTATTTGTAAAATTTTTAGAAATTTTAGAAATTTTTGATTTTATTTTTTATTTTTTATTTTTTATTTTTAAAATTAAAATTTAAGAACTTAAAAATTTAAGTTTAAAGCAAATTTAAAGCAAATTTAAAATTTGACATTAAAAATTAGATTTGACATCTAAAACATGGATTTGATATTTGAGATTCGAGATTTGAGATTTGAGATTTTAACTTGAATTCGCTTTGCACTTTACGCTTTGCGCTTTGCGTTAAACTAATTTTGAATCCGTAATTTGTAATTTTTTAATATTGACTTTTACTACTATTTTTCAATTTTTCTTTCAATTTTTGCTCCGAGTTTTTGAAGGCGTTTTTCCAATTGCCAGTAGCCACGATCAATTTGGTCAATTCCAAAAATTTTTGTATTACCTTTAGCAATTAAAGAAGCAATAATCATTGTCGCTCCGGCTCTGATATCTAAACTTTTAATTTTCATACCAGAAAGAAGTGTCTTGCCAAAAATTAATGCTTGGTGGTCGTCTAAAATTTTTATCTTGGCTCCCATTTTTTCTAATTCTTTTAAGTGATTTAATCTCTTTTCAAACATTACCTCAAAAATTTTACTTACCCCCCTACTTTGAGTACAAGAAACACAAAAAGGAGATTGAAGATCGGTTGGAAATCCAGGATAAGGCAAAGTTTGGAGATAAACTGGTTTTAAAATTTTTGGAGGAATAATTTCCACTCTCACTTCGCCTCTTTTTGAATTTTTTTTAGAAAAAATTTTAAAATCGGCTCCAAACTCTTTTATTTTTAAAAAAACTGCCTCCATAAATTCTAAATGAACTGAATTGACAATAAATTTTTTTTGAGAAGATAAAGATAAAGCAAAAAAAGTGCCGGCTTCAATTGGATCATAAATTAAAAAATGAGAAGTATCTTTAAATTTTCTTGTGCCTGAAACTACAAAAGTATGAAAACCAGGTAAAATTTTAATTTTTGCTCCAAGTTTATTTAAAAACAAAGCAAGTTCTTGAGAATATGGTTCGAGGGCAGCAAGTTTTATAATTGAGGTTCCGGGAATACCACTTGAAAACATCAATGCATTTTCGGTTGCGGTAACACTTTGTTCTGGTAAAATTATTTCTCTTGGCTTTAAATCTTTTCTTTCAAAATAAAAAAACTCTTTTGTCTTTTTAATTTTAACTCCAAATTGAGAAAAAACCTCGAGATGAGTTTTGATCGATCTTGCACCAATCAAACAACCCCCAGGAGGAGCAATTTTTAATTTTTTAAATCGGGCCAGAAGAGGTCCAATTAAAAGCACCGAAGATCTTAATTTCCCGATTAAAGTTAAATTCATTTTTTCAGGATCAATGTTTTTGTTTTCAATTAAGACACTAAATTTATCTTGCCATTCAATTTTTGCTCCCATTGTTTTTAAAATTTCAAGCATTGTTAAAACATCTTTAATTCTTGGAACATTTTTTATTAAACATTTCTTTTTAGTTAATAAAGTAGCCGCAATAATCGGAGTTGCCGCATTTTTTGCACCATAAGTTTCTATTTCTCCTCTTAAATTTTTTCTACCTTCAACTAAAAAATACTCTTTCATTTTAATTCAAATTTTTAAAACTATTCTTCAATTAATTTCAAAAATTCTTTTTCATCAATTGTTTTTACTCCTATTTTTTTTGCCTTTTCATATTTTGAACCTGGATTTTCTCCAACCACAACATAGTCGGTGTTTTTTGAAACCGAAGAAGAAACATCTCCTCCTAAAAGTCGAACTTTTTCTGATGCTTCATCACGCGTCATTGACTTCAAGGCACCAGTGAAAATAAAAGTTTTTCCTTTTAATTTCATCTTAATTTTTTTTGGAGGAATAATTTTAACTCCTGCTTCAAGAAGTTCTTTGATAAAATTTAAGTTTGCTTTGTCTTTAAACCATTTATAAATACTTTCAGCAACAATTTCTCCAATGTCAGGAATTTTTTTTAATTCTTCTAATGTTGCTTTTCCTAAATTTTCAATAGAACCAAATCGAATTGCTAAAATATTTGCCGTTTCTTCCCCAACATGCCTAATTCCCAAAGCATAAATAAATCTTGCCAAAGGAATTTCTTTTGCTTTTTCAATGGCATCAATTAAATTTTGAGATGATTTTTCGGCAAATCTTTCTAAAGAAACAAGATCTCCTTTTTTTATCTTAAAAATATCAGTAGCATCTCTAATCAATCCTTCATCTAAAAGTTGATCAATGATTTTTGGACCAAGCCCTTCAATATCAAATGCTTTTTTTGAGACAAAATGATAGAGATATCTTTTTCTAATGGCAAAACATTTTGGATTAGAACAATAATAATCAACCTCCCCTCTTTTTTTAACTACTTTTGAGCCACAATAAGGACAAATTTTTGGCATCTTAAACTCTTTTTCGTTTCCATCTCTTAAGGAAAAAATTACTTTAACCACTTCAGGAATAACATCACCGGCTCTTTTTACAATTACAGCATCTCCAATTTTTACTCCCAATTTTTTTATTTCATCAGCATTATGTAAAGTGGCTCGAGAAATAGTTGTGCCTCCAATTTTTACCGGCTCCAAAATTGCTACTGGAGTCAATTTTCCAGTTCTTCCAACTTGAACTACGATATTATTTATTTTAGTAGTGGCTTCAATCCCTGGAAATTTAAAAGCGATAGCGCCTCTTGGAGCCCGACCAACAAAACCAAGTTTCTCAAATAGCCGATTATCATTTACATTTATTACTACTCCATCAATTTCATAAGGCAATTTTTTTCTAATTGATTGAATATGCTGATAAAATTTAATTACTTCCTCTAAATTTTTACAATAGCGATTGTAAGGATTGTCAGGAACTCCGAGTAATCTTAAAACTTGATGAGATTCTTGGTGGGTTTTAAAACCCAAATTAGTTATAATTTGATAGGCATAGAAAGAAAGATCTCTTGAGGCAGTAACTTTTGGATCAAGTTGCCTTACAGAACCAGCAGCCGCATTTCTTGGATTGGCAAATAAAGATTCTCCTTTTTTTCTTTGTTCCTCATTTAACTTATCAAAAGCATTTTTTGACATAAAAACCTCGCCTCTAATTTCAATCTCCTTTGGAATTTTATATCTCTTTGACAAATTTTCTAACCTTAATCTTAAAGGAATAGCGCCAATTGTTTTAATATTTTGAGTTACATCTTCTCCGATATAACCATTGCCTCGAGTGGCTCCTTTAAATAAAATTCCGTCTCGATAAATTAAACTCATTGCCAATCCATCCATTTTAAGTTCAGCAAAATAATCTAATTTTTTAATCTCTGATGGAGATAATAATCTTTTAATTTTCTCTTCCCATTCTTTTAATTCTTTTTCATCAGCAACATCATTTAGGGTCAACATTGGCTTTTTATGGACCACTTTCTTAAATTTCTCCAATGGCTTTCCGCCAACTCTTTGAGTTGGAGAATCTGAAGTTACAAACTCTGGAAATTGTTTTTCAAGTTCGATGAGTTCTCTTTTTAAAGAATCATAAGCCGCATCTGAAATCTCCGGCTTATCTAAAACATAATAAAGATAATCATGGTGTTCAATTTCTTTTTTTAATCTTTCAATTCTTTTTTTTGCCTCTTCTTTAGAAAGTTTTTCTGGCATATTCAAAACAAATACAATAGAAATACAATATTAAAAATTCAAAATGCAAAAATCAAAATTCAAAATGACAATTCAAAATTCAAAAAGAATATCCCTCCCCCACCTTAATCCTCCCCCTCCCTCTGGGAGGGGGAGGAAATAGG
>JAGGUH010000085.1 GCA_021158645.1 bacterium
GGTTAACGGGTTTTCAATGTTATAATTTCGAAATCCGAAATTCGAAACAATAACCAAAATCCAAATGTTCAAAATGCCCACCCCCTCCTATTTCCTCCCCCTCCCTCTGGGAGGGGGAGGATTAAGGTGGGGGAGGGATATTCTTTTTGAATTTTGAATTGTCATTTTGAATTTTGAATTTTGATATTTTGAATTTTTTTGACATTTGGTATTAAAAATTTAGATTTGAGATTTAAGATATGGATTTGAGATTTTAGATTTAAAATTTTAGATTGAATTTGAATTAGTTTTACGCTTTGCGCTTTGATCTTTGCGCTTAAACTTATTTTGAATGTAGATTTCACTTTTTACTTTTTAAGTTTTAGATTTCTTTGAATTTGAATTTGATATTTAAAATATTGTATTTTTTATAATTTTTTTCGGAGTGTGGTGTAATGGTTAACATGTACCCTTGGGGTGGGTGCGAACCGGGTTCAATTCCCGGCACTCCGACCAGATTTAAAAGAAAACTCATTTTATGCCAATTAACATTATCTATTATTTGTTTTTCGAACTACTCAAAAAAGCACAATCCAATACTTTAATAAATTCCAATTGATAGATTGTTTTAAATAAAAATGATGGCTACCTATCATAAACTTATAATTGGAAATTGTATGAGCATGAAGGAAATACCGGATAATAAGGTTCATTTGATGGTAACTTCTCCTCCTTATTTCAATGCTCCTTTTGATTACAAGGGGCTATTTAAAAGTTATGAACAATATCTTGGAGTGCTAAGAAAATTTGCTCAAGAAACTTACAGAGTTCTTCAAGAAGGGAGAATTGCTGTATTGAATATTGATGATATGCTTATTAATGGAGAAAAATTTCCAATAACTGCTGACGCTACAAAGATTTTTCTTGAAGTGGGTTTTAGATACAGAGATAGAATTATTTGGAAAAAACCAGATGGATATTTAAGAATTAGTAAACTTATAATCACAAAATTATGAACAAAAATCTGTTGTTTTGTAAAACTCAAATTGAAAAAATGCTTCAAAGATCTCAATCAAAAATTATATTCCCTTTGATTACTTTAGGACTGATAAAAAATTATAAAAAAAACAAAAATGATATTTTCTCAGACAAAGATATTAAGGAGGTATACTACAGCGCGGTAAGAGATATGAAAATCTATCTTGGTCACGATTTGCATATTGGCGGAAAGTATTATGATGCCTATCCTTCTCGTAACCTTCCGAAATATTCTGTCTTAAAAGTTCTTGGTAAAAAGAAATATCAACTTTTATCTCCTTTTAAAGATGAAGCCGAAAAACTCTCTATATGGATACCCAAAAGAATTGAGGCATATATCAGTAATAAAGTTACTGTAATACCTAAATTAGCAAAGCGTGAATTTAGGGTTAAAATCTCTTCTTCTCTTCAAGAGTTTAAACGTATTATCAAGAATAATATTGATATTAATCCGATAAATTTTGAGATATTTAGTTTTGCTATTATTAAAGTTCACCTTGAAAAATTCGCCTGCAAAGTATATAGAGATACTAGGACATCCGCTTATGATAAGGGCGTTGATATATCAACAAATTTCGGAGTCGTTTACCAAATTAAGAAATTGAAGGTAATAAACAAAAGAATAGCTGATAACATTTATGCAGAGTTAAAAACTAACTTTGACAATGAACGGCTCGAGGATGGAAAAGTAATCATTATAATAGATAATATCTCAAAATCAATTAAGAATTATTTGATAGATATGAAAGTCCAATCTATTAGTAAAAATGATTTACTGAGATTAATTGATCAGATAGAAGATGCTGAAGATAGAGAAAAAGTTTTGCGGATTATTTATGAAGAATTTAGAAGGGAATATGCCAGCGATATATGATGAAAAAAATACAAGGAGAAAAATATAGTTTTATAATTAAATCTTCTGATGGTAAGTTTTTTATTAAAGCCGTACATAATAAAACTGGCCGATTTTCATTTATTAATAATCTTAACCCCATACTTTCAATATTTGAAATACCCATTAACGACCGTAGAATATCCGAATCACAATGGGAAATTTCTCAAAGAGAAGAAGAACCTCTTTTTTACAAAGCAATCGATATGTTATCAAGTAAACCTTTTCTAAAGTATTTAGAAGAATATTTAGAAGAAGACAGAAGATTAGGCGAGTGGGAAAATATTTCATAAAGCCAAAGTCAAGATGCATTCTTGGATTAGTGCAAAAAAGAGAATAAAACAATTGCAAAAAGGAAAAGAAGAGTTTATGAATCTTTCTCGTGCCTTGGCAAAGAAAGCTCAAAGACGAGAAAGTATAACGACTCAACCTAAAGAGCATTTATCCGGAGAAAAAGGCACTATTACAATCAAAAATTATCTTGGTGGCTTTTATTATTTTACGGTAGATGAAGTTAGATTGAAAGGAAAGGAAGTGTATTTAATAGAAAGCAAGCACAGCAAAGGAAAATTGCCCTCAATTGGTGATATAAAAGATGGGTTGATTAAAATGATTCTGTTTACAAATTTAGAAGATGCAAGAATTAACGGAGAGAGTTTCAAACCAAAACCTGTTTTGAAATTAACGGTAGAAAATCACTTTGATATTAAAAAACTGAGCAAAACTCAAAAAAGGATTTTAGAATTATTAAATAGAGAATCAAAAGTAAATAAATTTGAAATTATTTTACAATAAGTAATTATGAGAAGTAAAAATATTTTTATAATTTCCAAAAAGGATGTTCAAGATATTGCTTTAAGAAAGTTTGGAGAAAAACTAAGCATAGAAGAATTAGAGCAAATTAAAAAAGGAGTAGAATTTGGATTGGAATGCTGGGAAGAAGTTGTTATAGAGGCAATTTCTGAAGTTTTAGAATACAGAAAAGAAAAAATTCAACAAAAAATTAAGCAAGTTGCCAAAGAGAAAATGGAAGATTGATTACATATTTTTTAATACGCGCTTGACTAATTTTTTTTATTAAGAAACGAAAATTTTTTCTTTTTTATAAAAACTAATTTTTTTGAGCGGATTTTTTTAGGTTTTGTAAAACAAACCCTAATTTTTTATTGATATTTTTTTAATTTTCTCTGATTTTTTTTAATTGAAAAAATTAAAATTTTTCTTGTTTGTTTAATTTAAAGCGCTTAAGCAAAAAAACTAAAGATTTAAAAAATAAACATTAGTGTTTTCTGATAAAACTGATACCAAGATGCTAAATTAAAATTGATACTAATTTTGACTCTTTTTTAAAAATTTTTATACTATAATTGAAGATTTAAAAAGCAGGTTTATTTTTTTATGAATAAGAAAAAAGACAAAAAAGATGTTTCTCAAAAAGAGTATCGAGCCAAATCAATTGAAGTTTTGAAAGGACTTGAACCTGTGAGAAGAAGACCCGGAATGTTTATTGGAACCACAGAAGAACCAGGGGTTTTTCATTTAATCAGAGAATGTGTTGATAATGCTTGCGATGAAGCCCTGGCTGGTTATGCGAAGAACATAAAAGTGAGTTTTTTAAAAGGAGATAAAATAGTAGTAGAAGATGATGGCCGAGGAATTCCTGTTGATATTCACCCGGCAACTAAGAAACCAGCATTAGAAACCGTGATGTGTACTTTACATGCTGGAGGAAAGTTTTCCTCTAAAGCGTATAAAATTTCCGGAGGACTTCATGGCGTTGGAGTTTCGGTTGTTAATGCTTTATCTGACTGGATGAGGGTTGAGGTTGAAAGAGATAACTATTTGTGGAGTCAAGAATATAAAAAAGGAAAGCCAATTACAAAACTAAAAAAAGAAAAAAGAACCTCCCGAACTGGCACTAGGGTAATTTTTCATCCCGATCCAGAGATTTTTAAAAAAATTGAACTTAATCCAAAAAAAGTTATTTCTCATTTAAGAGAACAAGCATTTTTAACTCCAAAAGTAAAATTTGTTTTTTGTGATCAAAGAAAAGAAATACCTTCTTGTTTTGGTTTTTTTAATGATGCCGGAATCTTGTCTTTTTTAAGGACTCTTACTTTTGAAAGAGAAATTCTTCAAGAAGAAATTTTTTATGTCAACAAAGAGCACCAAGAGATATTTGTAGAAGTTGCTTTTTGTTACACTGACGACCTACAATCAAAAGAATTATGTTTTGCAAATAATATTAAAACTACCGAAGGAGGAACTCATCTAACCGGCTTTCGAACTGCTTTGACTCGAACTTTAAATGAATATGCCAAGAAGAACAATTTATTTAAAAATGGCGAAGGCCCGTTTTCGGGAGACGATGTTCGCGAGGGACTTTATGCAATCATTTCAGTAAAATTAAAAGAGCCGCAATTCGAAGGGCAGGTAAAAGCAAAATTAGGAAATCCGGAAGCAAAAACTGCAACTGAAGCAGTAGTATTTAATGCTTTGCAGAAATTTTTAGATGAAAACCCTTCGGATGCTAAAAAAATTTTTGAAAAATGTTTTCTTGCTTATAAGGCAAGGAAAGCGGCTCGAGCCGCAAAGGAAAGCATTATTAAAAAAAGTTTGATCGAAGGACTTTCTTTGCCTGGTAAATTGGCTGATTGTTCTTCAAAAAAGCCAGAGGAAAGAGAGTTGTTTATTGTTGAAGGAGAATCAGCCGGAGGTTCGGCAAAACAGGCGCGCGATCGCCGATTTCAGGCAATTTTGCCTTTGCGAGGAAAAATTTTAAATGTTGAAAGGGTTCATTTAGATAGAATTTTAACCTCAAAAGAAATTAAATCTTTAATTATTGCTTTGGGGACGGCTATCGCTGATGATTTTAATTTAAGCAAACTAAGATATCATCGAATTATTATTATGAGTGATGGTGATGTTGACGGGGCTCATATTAGAACTCTTCTTTTAACTCTTTTTTATCGTTACTTTAGACCAATCATTGAAAAAGGTTATCTTTATATTGCTCGTCCACCGCTTTATCGAATCCAGAGTGGTAAAAAAGTTGAGTATGCTTACACCGAAGACGAAAAAGCAAAAATTTTAGGAGAGATTTTGAAATTAAAAAAGAAGAAAGAAAATGCTTCGCCCAGTGGCGTTACGATTCAGCGCTATAAAGGTTTAGGAGAAATGAATCCAGAAGAGTTATGGGAAACAACGATGAATCCTGAAAAAAGAATTTTGCTAAAAGTTACTATTGAAGATGCCAGAGCAGCAGATAGAATTTTTGATATTTTAATGGGAAACGAGGTTGAACCGAGAAAAAGATTTATTCAAACTTATGCTAAAGAAGTAAAAAACCTTGATATTTAACCTTGATATTTAAACAAAAAACTTTTAAAAATTATTTTGATTTATGGAAAGAATTTCTCAAAAATATAGACCAAAAGTATTTGAAGAAGTTATTGGTCAGGACTTAGTGGTGAGGACTTTGATTAATGCTATTAAAACAAAAAGAATTTCTTCGGGCTATCTTTTTGCTGGCCCTCGAGGTACCGGAAAAACTACTTTAGCCAGGATTTTTGCTAAAGCGCTAAATTGTGAAAATCTTTTAAATGATTATGAGCCCTGCAATCAGTGTCAGAATTGTCTTGAAATTAATCAAGGAAAGTTTTTAGATTTGATTGAAATTGACGCTGCAACTCATCGAGGCATTGATCAAATTAGAGAAATTAAAGAGGCGATTAGATTTGCCCCAACCACTGGAAGATATAAGGTTTGGATTTTAGATGAAGCCCATATGTTAACAATTGAGGCATCAAATGCTTTACTTAAAACATTAGAAGAACCACCTTCTCATGCAATTTTAATTTTAGCGACCACAGATCCTCGAAAATTACCTGAAACTATTATTTCTCGATGTCAGATTTTTGAATTTAAACGACTAAACTTATCTCAAATTCAAAAACGTTTAGAATTAATCGCAAAAAATGAGGAGATTGAAATTACGCCTGAAGCATCTTTTTCAATTGCTTTGGCTTCTGAAGGAGCAATGAGAGATGCTGAATCAATTACTGAAAGGATTTTTTCTTTAGGAGTAAAAAAAATTGACGAAAAAATTTTAGAGAAATATCTTGGCTGGATTTCATTTCAAAAAATAGATGAATTTTTTGATTTGTTTTTAAATAAAAAAACCGATCTTGCTTTGAGTTTTATAAACAAAATTTATGAAAACGGGAACGATTTAGATTATTTTTTGGTATATTTTCTAAATTATCTCAGAAATTTATATTTTTTAAAAATCAATTCTAATTTAGAAAAGATAATTTCTTTCTCATTACCTTCAGAACAAATCAAAATTTTTTTAAAAAAAAGAAATTTGGTTTCATTAGAAACTTTAAAAAAAATGATAGAATTATTTTTGAGGGCAAAGAGAGAATTAAAAATTTCTCCCTTGCCCTTGCTTCCAATTGAAATGGCGATAATCGAGAGTTGCCACGTTTTTTGACTTATTTTTTAATTAATTCGTTTAATTGTTTAAAACAACTTATCGAAATGAAAGTTTAAAAGTATGTTGCTTTTTTACATTTTAGTTTTTATTGCTTCTTGTTTTCTTTTTTATTATTTGAGTCGAGGTTTTTTGATTGATGCTTTAATAAGAATTGCCAAATATTTGAAGTGGCGAGAATTTGTAGTTGCTTTTTTTATTTTAGCAATTGGAACTACTTTGCCTAATTTTTTTGTTGGGATTTTTTCGGCTTTAAAACATTGCCCTCAACTTTCTTTTGGCGAGGTGCTTTCAGGAAATGTTTTTGATTTGACGATAGCGGTTGCTTTGGCAAGTTTTTTTGCCAAAGGTGGCATTCCTGCTCAAAGTAATGTGATCCAAACTACTTCTTTTTTTACTTTGGGAGCCGCTTTATTGCCCTTATTTTTAATTTCAGACGGTCAATTATCTCAAAGCGATGGATTTTTATTGATTTTATTTTTTATTGTTTATTTTTCTTGGCTTTTTAAAAAAGAAGATCGATATAAAAAAATTTATGACCACGAAGTTGAATTTCTTGGAATAAAAGGTTTTTTTAAAGAATGTTTTAAAATTTTTGTAGGAATAATTTTACTTTTAGGAGCCGCAAAAGGCGTTGTTTCTTCGGCGATTTTTTTTGCAAAATTTTTTAATTTGCCCATTTCTTTAATTGGAATTTTAATTGTTGGGCTTGGCAATGCTTTGCCGGAAACCTATTTTGCAGTTATTTCAGCAAAAAAAAATGAGAACTGGATGATTTTAGGAGATTTAATGGGTTCGGTTATTACACCTTCAACCTTGGTTTTAGGGACTGTGGCTTTAATTTCACCAATTAATGTTTCTTTTTTAGGTTTATTTAAAGTGGCAAGAATTTTTTTAGTTATTTCTGTGATTCTTTTCTTTATTTTTGCCAGAACTGAAAAAAAAATCGGCAAAAAGGAAGGAATGATTTTATTTGCTTTTTATTTATTGTTTGTTTTATTTGAAATTAAATATGTGTTTTTTTAGTTTTAAAAAATGCTTGGTTTTTTTAATTTTAGTTAGTTTGATTTTTGCAATTGGAAGATTGATATGTTTTCGAGAAAAAATTTTTGAGGTTGATTCAATTTCTAAAAAAAATAGCTTAAATTTAGAAAAAACAAAAGTAAAAAAAAGAGAAAGAACAAAAATAAAAGTTGTTCCACCCAAAATCGTAAAAGGAATTTATCTAACTGGCTGGTCGGCAGCAAATAATAAAAAAATAGAAGAAATAATTAAGTTAAAAAAACAAAGTAAAATTAATGCTGTTGTTATTGATATTAAAGATTGGTCAGGATATGTATTTTATGATGCAAAAGTTAAAGAGGCAAAAGAGTATAAAGCCCAAAGAATTTTAATTAAAGATATTGAAGATCTTTTAAACAATTTACATCAACAAGGAATTTATGTAATTGGAAGAATTGTTGTTTTTCAAGATCCAGTTTTAGCAAAAGCAAGAAAAGATTTGGCTTTAAAAAGGCATTCTCAAAAAGATATTTTATGGCGTGATAATTTAAAATTATCTTGGGTTGATCCATCTTCAATTGAAGTTTGGAAATACAATTTAAAAATTGCCAAAGATGCATTAGAAAAAGGGTTCGATGAAATAAATTTTGATTATATTCGGTTTCCATCAGATGGAAATTTAAAGGAAATAGATTATCCTTTTTGGGATAAAAAAAAATCCAAACAAGAAGTAATAAAATCTTTTTTTAAATATCTTAGAGAAAATTTAAGTACCTCAACTTTGTCAATTGATATCTTTGGAATGACAACTGTAAGAAATGATGATTTAGGAATTGGCCAAGTTTTAGAAGATGCTTTTGAGTATTTTGATTATATTTGTCCAATGGCTTATCCTTCTCATTTTGAATCTGGTTTTTTGGGTTATAAGAATCCGGCTCAACATCCTTATCAGGTAGTAAAATATTGTATGGAAAATGCTTTAAAAAAACTAATTGTTTATTCTTCAACTTCTTTGGCAGTTTCGACTTCTAGTTATTCTTCGCTTTCAACATCTTCTTATCCAACATCTTCTTGTTCGCACACTTTAAAATATACAGGAAAGAAAACAGGTGAAAAAGCAAAATTTCCAAAAATTAGGCCTTGGCTTCAAGATTTTGATTTAAAGGCAAAATATAATGTTGAAATGGTTAAAGCAGAAATTAAAGGCATAAAGGACGCTTTAGGTGAGAATTTTTCTGGTTTCTTGCTTTGGAATCCAAAAAATATTTATACTATTAAATCCTTGCAATAGAGAAAAATGATTTTGTGATATTAAGAATAATTTTAGGTAAATTGAAAAAAAGAAATATTATAAATGTGAAAAAATTATAACTTGAAAATAAAATGAAGTTTAATAAAATATAAAATATCAAGGTCGAAGAGGTAAAATTAAAAAAATTATGATTTTAAAAATTATTTTTGGAGTTTTAGCAGTTTTAGTTTTATGGATAATTTTTATTTATAATCGTTTAGTTACTTTGAAAAACAGAGTCAGAGAGGCATGGTCAGATATTGAGGTTCAATTGAAAAGAAGATACAATCTTATTCCAAATTTGGTAGAAACAGTAAAAGGGTATGCTTCTCATGAAAAAGAAGTTTTCGAGAAAGTAACCCAAGCAAGAACAAAAGCAATTGGAGCCCAAAATTTGAAAGAAAAAGCCATAGCTGAAAATATGTTGTCAAATACTTTAAAATCTCTTTTTGCTGTGGCTGAAAATTATCCCCAACTTAAATCTTCAGAAAATTTTCAGAAACTTCAAGAAGAATTAACTGATACTGAGGATAAAATTCAAGCAGCGCGAAGATTTTATAACGGAAATGTAAGAGATTTTAATATCAAAATTGAAAGTTTTCCATCAAATATCATTGCAAAAATTTTTAACTTCAAAAAAGTTGAATTTTTTGAAA
>JAGGUH010000034.1 GCA_021158645.1 bacterium
CTTATTTTGCCATTTTGCTTAAAATGTGTGAATCTGTCATAATTGAGGTATATGATGACAATAAATATGACAGATTCACACATTATTAGTATTACACAAATTAAAGAATTTTTAAAGGTTAGTTCAGTTATCAAATTTAAAGCAGTTTCTAAAGAAGAAAAGTATCAATGGATTGATGATGTTTTGAATAGATTTAGATATTTTGGTTTAAGAAAAAAGAACAAAGGTTTTGTTAGAAATTACATTGTTAAAATAACTGGTTTATCTAAATCACAGGTAGATAGATTGATTAATTCTTAAAAAACAAGAAATATAAAAAGCAAAAGAAAAATTATTTAAAAATTTTAAACATATACCACAAGAAATAACAGAATTTACCATTTTTATTTCACACGTATATCTTGACTAGAAAATACTGTAAGTATTTTTCTTTAAACTATAATAATCAAAATAACTTTTATATACCCCCAAATAAAATATTCCAATATTCTTAAGAATGTTGGAATATTGATAAGTGGAGTTTTTGAGTTTTGGTTTAAAATTTTAACAAAAGAGTTGTTTTTTAAATTCTTTAGTAGTTTAAAGTAGTTTTATTTTTTCATTACTAAAACTTGGGTAATTTGATACCATTTATAAGGAAGTTTTATTTCTATTTCTAAAAATGGCAAATCTTCTTTGACTTCTATTTTTTTTATTTCGCCAACAAGAAGTCCTCTTGGATATTTAAAGTCAAAACCAGAACTATAAAGCGCTTCTCCTTCTTTTAAAGAAGTATTTTTGGGAATCAAATCTAAAAAAATGTTTTGATTTTTTGCTTTTATTGTACCCACTAAATCGCGGTTTTTTAATGTTACTGTTATCGAATTTTCTTTATCAAAAAAGGTAGAAACTTTTGAAAAATTTTCTTTAACTTCCTTTATTTTTCCAATAACAATTTTTTCATTTAAAAGAACGATATCGCCTTCTTCAATTCCATCTTTTTTTCCTTTATCAATTAAAAAAACAGGGTTTAAATTAAAAGGAGAAGCACCAATAACATTTGCTAAAATAATTTTTTTTTGGAATTTTTCTTTAATTTTTAATGCTTCTTTTAAAAGAGAATTTTCTTTTTTTAATTTTTCGAATTCAAATAATTTTGCTTCAAAAAGTGCTTTTTGATATTGAAGTTCTTGGATTTTTCTTTGAATTTCTGGCTTTTTTGTAAAAAAATTAAACAAAAAATTGCTTGAAGTTGCAATTTTTAAAAAAGTGAATAAAAAACAAATACAAAAAACAAACTTAAAAAATACATTAAGCATAGTTTATTTTGGTTTAAGTAGAGGAAAGAAAATTATTTCTTTAATATTAGAAGTATTAGTTAAAATCATTGTCAATCTTTCAAGCCCAATGCCAAGGCCAGTAGTTGGAGGCATTCCATAATTTAGGGCTTCTAAAAAATCAGAATCATATCTTTGAACTTCTTTGTCAATTTTTAAAAGTTTTTGTTGTTCTAAAAATGCTTTTTTTTGTTCTTTGGGGTCATTTTCTTCTGAATAGCCGTTAGCAACTTCCATTCCTGCAATTATCAATTGAAACCTTGAAGCCCTTAAATGATTTTTTGAGTTTCTTTTGGCTAAAGGAGAAATATTTTTTGGATGCAAAACTACAAAAGTTGGTTGGATTATTTTTGGTAAAGAAATTTTTTTAAAAACAAAATCAAACAGATATTTTGGTGGAAGTTTTTTATTGATTTCAATTTTTAATTTTTTAATTTTTTTTACAATTTCTTTATCAGAATCGTTTTCAAAATCTATTCCAGAATCATCTTTAACTTTTTTAACAATATCAATTATTTCAAATTTTTTTGAGAAATCTAAATTAAAGTTTTGATATTTTATTTTTTTTGTTTTAAAAATTTCTTTTAAAAGATTCTTTAATAATTTTTCTAAAAAATTCATAAAATTTAAATAATTGGCATAACTCCAATATGCCTCAATCATTAAGAATTCAGGATTATGAGTATTATCAATCCCCTCGTTTCTAAAACATTTCCCAATTTCAAAAATTTTTTGATAGCCACCAATAATTAAACGTTTTAAATAAAGTTCTGGAGCAATTCTTAAATAAAGGTTTAATTTTAGGGATTGATGAAAAGTTTCAAAAGGCATTGCCGAAGCACCTCCAGGAATTGGTTGTAAAATTGGAGTTTCTACTTCTAAAAAATTATTTTTTAGAAAATAATTTCTAATAAAGGAGATAATTTTTGATTTTAAAATAAATTTTTCGTAAACTTCTTTGTTTAGTAAAAGATCTAAATATCTTTTTCTAAACCTTTCTTCAACATCTTTTAAACCATACCATTCTTTTGGTAAAGGCAAACTTGCTTTTGCTAAAATTTGAATTTTTTCTGCTAAAATCGTTTTTTCTTTTGTTTTTGTTTCAAATAAAGTTCCCTTTACAGCAATAATATCTCCTAATTCTAAAAATTTTAGAAGAAAAGAGAAATCATCTTTTAAAACATCTTTTTTTAAAAGAATTTGAATTTTATAATGGTTTTGCTTTAAATCCAAGAAACAGAGTTTGCCCATTTCTCTTTTGGCAAAAATTCTCCCACAGACAAGAATCTTTTTTTTTCTTTTTTTTAATTTAGAAAAATTTTCAAAAACTTCTTTAATTAAAAAAAATTCCTTTGAGAATTCTGGAAAAGGATTAATGTTTTTTTTTCTTAATGATTCAATTTTTTTCTTTCTTTCTTCTTTAATTTTTTTCAAAAAAATTTCTTCCATTTTTTTAAAATAAATAAAAAAAACGAAGAATTCAATGAAATCCTAAAATTTAACTAAAATTTGGAAATGTTTTTGTTAAAAAAATTTATCTTTTTTTCTTTTTTCTTCTGAATAATGCCGGAATATCAAAATAATCCTTTATTTGAGAAATTTTTGGTTGAGATTTTTCTATCTCTTCTTGAAACGGCTTCTTATCTTTCTTATATTTTTTATCTTTTTTATCTTTATTATTATCGTTTTCTTTATTTTCTTTTGGTTTTAGTTCTAATAAAGATGATTTTTCTTTTATTTTTTCTTTTATGTCTTTTTTGTTTTTAAATGCTTCTAAAATGCTTTCTTGGTGAAATGAAAAATTATTCAAAGTAGGATCGAAACCACAGGCAATTGAAATTACTTTTATTTCTTCTTTGTTTAATCTCCGATCTTCAAAAGCACCACAAATAATTTTTGCATCCGGAGAAACTCTTTCTTTGACTAAATTTGCTACTTCCTGAATTTCTTGCATTTTAAGAGATCTTCCTCCGATGTTTAAGAGCACCCCTTTAGCACCATCAATTGATGCTTCAAGTAAAGGGCTTTCAATTGCTTTTTTTGCGGCTTCAATAGCCCGATCTTCTCCTTTTCCAAATCCGATTCCAACCAAAGCAGAACCAGCATCTTTCATAATTAATTTCACATCAGCAAAATCTACATTTATAATTCCTGGTTTGACAATTAAATCAATGATTCCTTCTACGGCTTGTTTTAAAATGTCATCAATTGCTTCAAATGCTTTAAGGAGTGGTGTGTCTTTTTCAATAATAGAAAATATCTTGTCATTTTTAATAACAATCAAAGCATCAACTTTGTTTTTTAATTCGTTTAATCCATTTTTGGCAATTCTTTCTCTTTGGCTTCCCTCAAAAGAAAATGGTTTTGTAATTACTCCAATAGTAAGAGCGCCAAGTTCTTTTGCAATTTCACAAATTACCGGCGAGGCACCAGTTCCAGTTCCTCCTCCAAATCCTGCGGTTACAAACACCATACCAGCACCCTCTAAAATTTTCTTAATTTTATCCTGAGCGCTTAAAGCCGCTTCTCTCCCGATTTCAGGATTCATTCCAGCACCAAGTCCCCCAGTTAAATCTTTTCCAATACTAATTTTATGTTTTGCTAATGAATTTTCTAAATCTTGAATATCAGTATTAACGACAATAAAGTCAACATAACGAATTTTTTCTTTTAGTTGCATTCTTGAGACAACATTTCCGCCACAGCCACCAACTCCAACTACTTTTATTTTTACTAAATCTTTAGCTAAAAGTTTCATTATAAAAATTTATGGTAAAAATGGTTTAAAGATATTTTTTATTTTATTTAAAACCCCAACCTTTCTCTTAAAAGATTTAAATTTTTTTTGATCTTCACTTGCCCAAAGAGTAAGCCCAATTAAGTTTGCATAATTTGGATTATTAAGAATTTCTTTTTCTTTTTCTTCCCACAAACTTTCAGAAGAAAAGTTAATCGACCTTCCAATTTGAGCGCTCATTCTTAAATTTTCTTTTGCCAAATCAACAATGGCTGGAATTTTTGCTCCGCCACCAACCAAAACAATTCCCGCCGGAAACTTTGGCTCAATTTTTGCTTCTTTTAAAGATTCAAGAACTAAATCAAAAATTTCTTCTAATCTTGCTTGAATAATTTCGGCTAAAAACCTTTTAGAAACTATTCCTTCTATTTTAGAATCAATTTCAGATAAATCAATAGTTTCTTTTTTAGAAACTTCCTTTGCTTTTGCCCAGCCAAAATGAATTTTTAGAACTTCAGCAATTTCGGGTGGAATTTTTAAAGCAACGGCAATATCATTAGTAATATGAATACCTCCAATAGGCAATGTTTTTGCTAAAAGGATTTTATCTTCGCAGACTACTAAAATATCAGTAGTGCCGGCTCCAATATCTAAAAGCAAAACCCCTAATTCTTTTTGATTTTTTGAAAGAACTGATCTTAAAGAAAGTAAAGGATTATAAACTACTTCTTCGACTTGATATCCGCTTAATCCTTCAACTGCTTTAGTGATGTTTTTTAGAATCGGAGAAAAACAATCAACAAGTAAACTTTCTACTTCGAGCCGAATACCACTCATTCCTACCGGATCTCGAATTGGTCCCACTCCATCAACATAAAATTCTATCGGAACTACATGTAAGAGTGAGCGGTTCATTGGAAAACCAATGGTTCGAGATGACTCAACGGCTCTAGCAATATCACTTTGAGTAATTTCATTGTCAGCCCGAGCCACAGCGGTTGCTCCTCGTGAGGGTTTAACACTTATTCCTTCGCCAGTGATATTAATATAAATTTTTTTAAAAGGAATTTTTATTTCTCTTTGAAGTTCTGATAAAAGATTTGCGATAGTCATTGATGCTTCTTCTAAATCAACGATAATTCCTTTTCTTAATCCAGAAGTTTTAGAAGTTAAGCACTCCAAAATTCTTGGAGTTCTGATTTTTTCATCAAAAGAAACAGCAATGGCTCGGGCATTTTGAGTTCCTAAATCTAAGGCAATAATTGGACTCTTCATAATTTTAAAATTTTCTTTAAAATTTCTTTTTCTTTTGTTTTAAAAATTTTTGCTTCTTTTTCGTTTTGATGTTCGAATCCTAAAAGATGCAAAACGCCATGAATGGCGATTTCTAAAAGATATTGCCAAAAATCTAAATTTGTTCTTATTGCTATTTTTTTAATATAAGATGGACAAAGAAAAATTTCTCCGAAAATTTCTTTTCCTTTGGGATAAACAAATTCTTTTGGCGAAGAAAAACTCAAAACCGTAGTTACTCGGTTCTTTTTTCTAAATTTTTTATTTAACCTTCTCATTCTTGAAGCACCAACCAAATAAAAAACAATTTTTTTTTCTTTCAAGTTAAGTTCTTTCAAAACTTCTTCTAATTTTTTTTTAAGTTTCTCTAAATCTAAATTTCTTTGAGTGAAATCAACAATTTCTAACATATTAATTATTTGTTAAATAAATTTTAAAAATTAAATTTGCTTAAATTTAGTTTTGATTATTTAAATTACAAAATTCCAAATCACAAACAAATTCAAAATTTAAAATTCGAAACAAAGTTAAATTAAAAATCAAATATCAAAAATCAAAATGAAAAGTCAAAAAGAATAAAAAGAATTAAAGAAAAAAGAAAAAGTTTTGTTTTTAATTCTTTTTGAATTTTGAATTGTCATTTTGAATTTTGAAATTTGAATTTTGATTTGATTAATTTTGCGTTTTAAATTAAAGATTTGCGCTTTATACTCGAATTATTGTTGTTATTTGTTGTTCAATTATTAATCATACTGGTTGGTAAATTTCTTTTTTTTGAGATTTTAATCAAGAGATAAAAGAAGTCAATATACTAATTAGTTTAACATTTAATTGGCAGTTGGGCCAGTCGGCGTTCGGCAATTTAAATTAATAAATTTGGCGCCAGAAAAGAAAGGCGCCAACAAGAAATTTATTGTTCGATAAAATTTATTTTATTCAATAAAATTTTTTTAATAAATTTATTCTTTTATAATTTTTATTTTTTTTACTTTTTCTTTTTGAATTTTAGGAAGACGAATTTTTAAAATTCCTTCTTTAAAAGTCGCCTTCACCTTTTCAGAATCAATCTCGCAAGGCAAAATTATTGCTCTTGAAAAATTGCCCCAGAAGCATTCCTGATAGAGATAATCAACTTCATTTTCCTTTGGGTTTATCTTTCTTTTTCCTTTGATGGTGATCATATCTCCGTTTAAGGAAATATCAATATCATTTGGTTCTACTCCGGCAATTGGAGCAACAATTACAATTTCATTTTCAGTTTGGTAAACATCAACTGATAATCTTCCTTCTTCTTCGTTTGGGATTAATTTTTCTTTATCTGAAGAAATTTTAATCTCTTGTTTTCTTGGTTTTGCTTCTATTATTTTAAATTCTTCTTCAATTGGGTTAAAATTATTATTTTCCATAATTATTTTTATCTTAACAAATAATTCTAAAAAATGCAATTTTAATTTGTGGATAACTTAATCATATTCTTTTAAGTTTTTAAAAACAGATTTTAAGGGCAATCTCATCCAAACTAAAAACAATATTACAAAAAACAAAATAAAAATATCAAGACAGGTTTTCTGAAGCCAATAAATTGCAAAATTAAAACCAGTATGTAAAAAAGAAGATAGAATTAATCCAAGATATAAAAAAGTTTTTTTAACTTTCAAGATGCTTAAAGCCCAAAAATATCCTAAAATTGCTGAAGATGAAGCATGCAAGAAAGTGGCTCCTAAAAAGCGACCAATACCGGTGAAAATAATATCTCCAGTACCAAAAGTTTTTTCTGAAAAAATAGAATAAAGATATAGCAAATTTTCAATCAAAGCAAATCCCATCGCCGCAGTTACTAAATAAATAACCGGATCAGTGGCTTCATTAAATTCTCTTTTTTTAGAAATTGAAACTTTTACAGAAAAGAATTTAAAAAACTCTTCGATAAAAGCAAATAAAAAAAAAGATATTTCTATTTTTTTTAAAAAATTTAACGAAGAAAAAATGCTTTCAAAATAAATCGCCGGGATTGTGGATAGTATTCCATAAAAAAAACACAAAATAATGGTTTTTTTTGGTTCTGGTTTAGGATCTTTTTTTAAAAAGTAAAGAAGCCATAAGAGTGAAGGCAAAATTCCAAGAATTGTGGCTAAAATTACTTGATGGATTTTAAGATGATTCATTGTTTTTTTAACTTTGGATTAAGTTTTAAGGCTTGATTTAATGCCCTTTGAGATTCTTTTAGTTTTCCTACCTGTTGTAAAGCAATCGCATAGTTATACCAACTCAAAGCATCTTTTGGATGAAACTTCAAATATTTTTCATAGCAGGAAACAATCTGATTCCAGTTGTTAGTTTTTACAAAAGTAAGAATCATTTTTTCAAATTCTGTTTTACTATCCCAAAATGGCCATCCAATATCAATGGCTTCTAAATATTTTTTCTCGGCTTTTGAGTATTGCTTTAAAGCATAAAAAATTTCTCCTAATACTCGATGAAGACTCCAAGAAGAAGAATCAACTTCTTTGGTGTAGCGATCTAAAATTTCTCCGGCTTTCTGATGTTTGCCTTGAAAAACATAAACTTGGGCTAGTCCTACTAAATAACTTGGTCTTCTTGGAGAAAGTTCTAATCCTTTTTTTAAAATTCTTTCTGCTTTTTCAGAAAAACCCTTTTTTTTCAAATCAAACGCTTGGAAAAAGTAAATTTTTCCCAAAATAAAATAAATTTGAGGATCATAAGGATGTTTATGGTTTGCTTTCTCCAGTTCTTGAACTACTTTCTGAGATAAGTTTTCAAATTCTTTTGAATTTTTTAATTTCTCTATTTGATTACTATGACTAATAATAGTCCAACCTCCTCTTTTTTGGACATCAGTTAAAGTGAAGGGAGAATTAATTTTTAATGCTTCATCAAAGTAGTTAATTGCTAAAGTTAATAATTTTTGAAGATTAAAACGAGTATTTTTTCCATCTTTCAATGCTTGCGAGTAAGCTCCAATATAAAGACGAAGATATTTATTTGATTTATAAGGCAACCAGACACATTCAATTAAAAGAAAGGCAGTTAAAAGAAAAATTATTATTTTTGCTGGCAAAGAAAAATAATTAGGAAGGCAAAGAACTTCTTTTTTTGGTTGAGTATCTTTTTTTAAAAGAGAATTGGTTTCAAAATATAAAAGTCCCAAAAAAGGAAAAAGTCCTAAATACATTGGAAAAGTATCAAATAAAAATATCGCTTGAGTTAAATAAGCAAAATAAAAAGAACTCAAAACAATGCCTAAAAATCTTTTCTCTTTATTTTTAATCAATTTAATAAAAAGATAAAAAACCGCAGAAATAAGAATTAAATACAAAATAAAAAGAAAAATTCCTCCCTCACAAAGAATCTGAAGATATTGATTGTGAACTTTATCAAACCAAGGTTCTCCGGCTCGTGGAATTCTTGGATCAAGATATTTATTAAACCCAGCAAAAAAATTTTCTGGACCCCAACCAAAAATTGGTTTTTCTTTAAAAACATTTAAAGCAACTTTCCAAGTGCGAAGTCGCTGGGCTAAAGAGCCATGCTTCAAAGAAATGTCAACTACTGCTCGTTTCAATATCGGATTTGATTTTACAAAATTTGTATCTTTAAAATAAAATAAAACGGACCAAGAAATTATTCCAAGAAAAACTAAAATTAAAAGAGAAAGGGCAATTTTTTTCTGCTTTTTAAAATAAAAAACATTAAATAGTCCGACAAACAACAAAAAACCGCAACCAAAGCCAAAATAAGCACCTCGAGTTTGGGTAAAAATGAAGGTGGCTAAAAAAAATAAAAATAAAAACAAAAATCCTGTATTTTTCCAATCGAATTTAAATTTTTCTTTTTCTTTAAATTCTAAATAAAGCCAGATCAAAAAAGCCATTACAAAAATTAAAAACACTGGCATATAATCTGGATTTCCAAAAGTGCCTTCAATTCGAGGTCTCTTTTCTCCATAAAAGAAAAATTTATGATCGCTCAAATACTGACCCCAGCCAAAAAAAGAGATTAAAATTCCTAAAATTACAAAGATAACTCCAAAAATTTGCCAATCTTTTCTTTCCTTAAAAACTGATATAAGCATCACAAAATATAAGACCCAGTGGAGGTATTGAATAATACCATCAGCCCGTTCAATTTCAGAAAAAAAGGAATGAATTGGATCAACTCCTAAAAATCCAGTAATAATTAAACCAAAAGCAAAAGTAAGTAAAGTTAAAACCAAGGGGTTTTTAAAATTAGGCAGGTATCTTTTATTTTTAAGAATTAAAAGAAGCCAAAGGAAAAGAGAAATTTCAACAAAAAATCTAAAAAGATATGCCTTTCCAGAAACAAAAGGAAATAAAAGATTCTTTGCAATTACTAAAGGTGGTAAAAAAATGGTAAGATATAGGAAAATTTTTAAAATTTTTTCAATCATTTTTAATTAATTGTTGATTGTTCATTAAATTTAAACGCAGAATGCAAAAGTTAATTGAATTTAAAATTCAAAACAAACTCTAAATATCAAATTTCAAATATCAAATGACAAATCTAATTTATTGTTTTATTATTTATTAACGAGTTAACGGGTTAACGGGTTTTCAATGTTATAATTTCGAAATCCGAAATTCGAAACAATAACC
>JAGGUH010000023.1 GCA_021158645.1 bacterium
ATGTCATAGCATATGCTATAGTATATGCTAAAAAAATTTAGAAGGAATTTTAAAAAAATAACAAATTTAAAATTTAAAAGCGATCGCTTTTAAATTTTAAAAAAATAAAAAAAGAATTTATTAAGGAAAATTTGTTAGAAAGAAGAATTTGTTAGAAAAGTGTTAATATTTTTATTTTTTATCCCTTGCTTTCTATTTATATTTTTTTAATTTTATTTTTTTAAATTCTTTTTTTAAACTCACTTAAAAATTTTATTTGAAAATTTTGATCTATTTTTTTAATTCTTTTTAGATTTAAAGAAATTAAAGTATTTAAAATAATTTGAGAAAAATATCTTTTTATTGGATTTTTTTCTTTTAAAAAAATAACTTCAAAATCAAAATGCCATTTTTTTAAATTTTCATCTATAATTTTAATAATTTTTTTATTTTTTTTGAAATCATCAATTGATTTAAGAAAAACAATAAATAATTGATTGGAGAAGAACTTTAAAGCGGCAAGATCATTATGAGTTGCTTCGGGCAAAACTCCTTCAAAGGCAGGAGTTAAAGCATCTTCTTCTAATCTTAATTTTAAATCATAACTTAAATGACTATTTTTTTTAGTACTATAAATAAGAACTATTTTTTTTGATATTCTTTTAGCAATTTTTTTTGCTAATATTGAATTATATTTTAAATCAAACTTTGGAATTTTTTGCCAAAAATTAGCAACCTTTGCTTTTTCTAAAATTTCTCCAAGAATAAAAAATTGATAAAAAATAGTTTGACGAGGCAAACAATTTTTAGGTAAAAGAAAATAATTAATTTTGTTTCTCTTGGCAAAATTTAAAAGAAAACCATTAGAACTTACAATAACCAATGGAATTTTTTCTAAATAAGTTTTCTTTGTAAAAAAAATAGTTTCTTTTGTATTACCAGAATAAGAAACTGAAACTACAAGAGAACGAGAATCAATTTTAGAATTTTCAAAGTCCTGAATTAATTCTATTTCTTCTTTTATCTTAAAATAATTTTTTAAAGAAATAAAAAGTTTTGGTCCAAGGCCAGAACCGCCCATACCGCAAAAAACAATCTTTTTTGGTTTTCTTATTTCTGAAAAAATTTTTCCTTCAAGATAAGGTTTTTTCAATGGCAAAACTAATTTTTCGATTCCAATTTCTTTATTTTTTTCTTCTGGTAGTTTTCTCATACCATAAAGTTATGTCACTAAACCTTTCAAAGGTAAAATTAAGAGGTTTAACTTCAATTCCTTTAACGCTTTTTGGAATTATCCAAAAATAAGGATACCAAAAAAGATAAATTCCTGGAACTTGCTCAATAAATAGTTCTTGAAACTTATCATACCACTTCATTCTTTCTTCTTTAGTAATCCCCTCCCTGATTTTTTCTAAAGCGGCATCAATTTCTTGATCTTCATATAAAGAAATATTTTGACCCGGCTCAAAAATCTGAGAAGAATGCCAGAAAGAAAAAAGATCTGGCTTCAAGGTTAACATTTGACCAAAAAGAAGACTTTCAAAATTTCTTTGAGAAATTTCTTCTGAAAGTTGCTCTGCATCTAAAGTCCTTAAATTTACTTTAAACCCTGCTTTTTGCCATTCTTCTTTTAAAATATTTGCTACTTGAAATAAAATATCTGATTGAGGTAAAACAAGTTCAAATTCTAATTTTAAAATTTTTCTCTCTTTGTTTTCTCTATCAATATCTAAAACTTCTTTCTCCAAAACTCCATCAGAGTCCAAATCTTTAAAGCCATCCTTGCTTAAAGTTTCTCTTGCTTTCTCTAAATCAAAAAAGTTTTCTTTAAACTTTTTAGAATAACCTTCCATTCCTTCAAAAAATGGAGTATTAGAAAAATTACCTTCCTCTAATCCTATTTCTTTAACTATTTCTTTTTTATTAGTTGCAAATAAAAGCGCTTTTCTCACTTCCTTATCTCTAAAAATTGGATTTAATTCAGGGTTTAAAAATACTAAAAAAAATCTTGGGGTTTTAATTTTTAATTTTCTTTTACCATAAAATGGTTTTTTAAAATCAAACGGAGAAAGATTGCCTAAAGATTTTATCTTGCCTTGGCTCAATGCCTTGATTGCTTCTTCAAAATTTTCATAGAACCTAAAATCAATTTCCTTAAGATAAGGCATTTTATCAAAGTAGTTTTGATTTCTCTCTAAAGAAAAACCAATAATCTTTCCTTTGTTTGTTTTTTGATAACTTTTTACAATATAGGGACCAGTACCAACAGGAAGTAAATTATATTCGGAAAGATAATAATTCTGAGCATCAATTTTTGACCAAATATGTTTAGGAACAATTTTAAGAAGTGATAAACTTTCCTCAAAAAACGGATAAGGATTTTTTAAATAAAATTCAATAGTATAAGAATCTAAACACTTCACTACCACGCCTTCCCAATTCCAATAAAATGGAGAATTGATTTTTTCATCTAAAATTTTTTCGATAGTAAACAAAACATCCTCGCTATCAAACCGCTCTCCATCCTGCCAAAAAACATTCTTTTTTAAAAAAACTTTCCATTCTCTTAAATCTTTAGAGGTCTCAACTTTTTCGCAAAGATCACAAACAAATCCCTTTGATTTGTCTGATTTCAAAATTCCGTTGTAAACTACTTCAATAATATCCCAAGCAGGTTCCTCTGGAGAAATAATTATTGGATTTAGCGAACTAACTTTTCCAACAATTCCTTCTATAAATGTTCCTCCCTCTGCTGGTTGCACTGAAGTATGAGAAAAATAAAAAGAAAGTAAACCAATAATAAATCCAACTACCAAGCAAAAACAAGCAACTTTTAAGGCAACTTTCTCTTTTTTGGAGAATAATCTAAAAAATGTTTTAATTTTTTCCATTTTATTTCTTCAAAATTATCCTTATAATTCCAATTCCAACAAAAAGAACCCCAAAAATAACTGTCAGATAAAAAATCTTTTTTTCCAAACCTCGTTTAGTGGCATAAAATTCGCTTCCTCCAATAGCAGAAGAAAGCCCACTCCCCTGTTCCTGAAAAAGAATTAAAACAATTAATAAAATTGAAACAAAGATATGAAAAATAGCCATTTTTTTATTTTATCTAATTTTTTTTAACGCTTCAATAGTTGCCAAAGCATTTGTAAGTTGATTTTTGGTGTGAGATAAAATTTTTGCCGAAATATCTTTAATTCCTCCCAATTGACAAATCACTCTTACTGCTCCACCCGCAATTAAACCGTGGCCCTTTTTAGCCGGTTTAAGTCGAACTCTTGCCGCTGAAAATTTTGCCTCGATTTCATAAGGAATAGTTCGATTTTCTTTTAAAGGAATTACGATAAGATTTTTTTTGGCATTATTTCTTGCTTTCTCAATTGCTCGAGCCACATCATTTGCTTTCCCAATCCCAACTCCAACTTTTCCAGTTTTATTTCCAAGAACAACAATTGCCTCAAAACGAAACCTTTTTCCTCCGGCAGTAACCCGAACAACTCTTCTAATTTCTAATAATCTATCCTCAAATTCCTCTTGTTGATTTTTAGTCAAATTCTCTTTCATTGAAAATTAATAATTAAAAATTATTTAAATAGTTTTAATCTTCAAATTTTGGTTTTTAAAATTTAAATTACAACTTGCCTGCAATAAATAAATTTTGACTTCAATAAAAACAAGTTTTTAAGTTGATGCTCAGCATCGAAAAACTTGATGTTGATTGAAAACTAAACATTAAAACTGCAATCCTCCCTCTCTTGCTCCTTTAGCCAAAGATTTTACTCGGCCATGATATCGGTATCCTTTTCTATCAAAAACAATTTTTTTTATTCCAACCCCAAGCGCTTTTTCGGCAATCAACTTTCCAACTTCAAAAGCAATCTCTTTTTTAGTCAATTTCTTATCCAAACTTATTTCTTTAGAATTAGCACTTATCAAAGTATGACCTTTTTCATCATCAACAACTTGAACCCAAAGATTTTTTTTAGACCTAAAAACACAAAGCCGTGGCTTTTCTTTGGTGCCAAAAATTCTTGCTCTTATCCTTTGCTTCCTTTTTTCCTCTCTTTTTCTTTTTTCTTTTAAATGTCTTTTTGAACTCATTTTATGCCTTTGGAAATTGAGTATAACAATTTTTCCAATTTTTGCAAACTTATTTTATTTTTTTAACCATTTTTTTACAATTTTTTCGGCTTCCAAAAAATTTTTGATCCAAACAATTTCTTTATCTTTTTTAAAGACATTAATTTGTTTTTTTGCAAAATGGCAATCTTCTTTAAAAAGGTTCTCTTTCATTTTTTTAAAATCAATCTTTCCCTGAAGATAAAAGGCAATCCACCTGCATTCCAATCCAAAGTTTTCAATTTTTTTAAAAGAAAGACCTGATTCTTTTAATTTCTTTACTTCCTTTATCATTCCTTGTTTTAATCTTTTTTGAAGCCGAAGAAAAATTAATTTTTTTAATTTCTCAAAAGGAACTTCGATTCCAATTTTTAAAACCTCATAACTTTTTCTCTTTTTTATTCTGGGAAACTCAAAACAATCAAGAGCAATTTCAATGCTCCTTATTAAACGAACTTTATTGTTTTTTTCAACTTCTCTTGATCTTTTTAAATCAATTTTTTTTAAAATCAAATAAAGTTCCTTGCTTGATTTCTTTTGAAGTTTTTTTCTTGATAAAAAATTTGGTTTTACTTCTGGAAGTTCAATGTCTTCAATCAAAACCTTCAACCAAAACCAACTGCCACCACAAACAATAGGAAGTTTTCCTTTTTTTAAAATTTTTTTAATTGCTTTTTTCGCTTTTTTCTGAAACTGAGCCACTGAAAATTGTCTTTTCGGAGAAGCAACATCCAAAAGATAATGCTGTATTTCTTTTCTTTCTTTTTTACTAATTTTCCCTGAACTTAAATCCATTCCTTTGTAAATTTGGAGAGAATCACAAGAAACAATCTCACCGTTAAATTTTTTAGCAATTTTTATTGCCAAATCTGACTTCCCTGAAGAAGTTGGACCTAAAATCACTAAAACTTTTGGCAATTTTTCTTTCATAGAGTTTTTACAAGTTTCTCAAAAATTTTTCCCCTTTCCTTTGAATTTTTAAATTCATCTAAAGAAGAAAAACCCGGGGAAAACAAAATAATTTCATTTTTTTGGGCTAATTTTTTTGCTAAAATTACCGCCTTCTCTAAAGAATTTACTAAATATCTCTCTTTTTTATTTTTTAAAATTTTAAAAAGTTTTCTTGATACTTCTCCAAAAAGAATTACATTTTTTATGCTTTTATTTTTCAAAATTTCTTTTTTCAAAGGATTTAAATTAATATTCTTTTCTTTTCCTCCCAAAATTAAAACTTTTGGCGTAGAAAAACTTTTAACTGCCTCAATTGTTGAAAAAGGATTTGTTGAGGCAGAATCATTAATAAACTTTATACCATTAATTTCTCCTATAGGTTCTAAATGAAAACGAAGTGGCTTAAAATTCTCAATGGTTTTTCTCAAAATTTCTTTTTTTATTTTCAAAATTTTTGCTAATGTCAAAACAACAGAAATATTCTTTAAATTATGAGAACCAAAAAGTTTTATTTTAAAATTTTTTATCAAAGAAAAATTTAAATCAAAGAAAAACTTCTTTCCTTCTCCGATCTTTTTAATATCTTTTATTTTCCTTAAAAGATTTTTATCAATAATTGCAATGTCATCTCTTTTCTGAAACTTCAACAAATTAAGTTTTGCTTCAAAGTATTCATTTAAACTTTGGTGATAATCTAAATGATCTTCAAGAATATCAAGTAAAATCGCAATCTGAGGAGATTTCTTTAAGTTTTGAAGTTGAAAACTTGAAAGTTCAGCAACTACAATTTTTGGGTTTTTTTCTAAAAAATTTAGCAACGGCTTTCCGATGTTTCCTCCTAAAGAAACATTATATCTTCCATTTTTTAAAACTTTATAAATCAAAGTTGCCACGGTTCCTTTTCCTTTAGTGCCAGAAATTCCAATTATTTTACCTTTAAAATTTTCAAAAAAAATTTGGGTCGGAGTTAAAATTTTTCCCTTAAAATTTTTAAATTCTTTTTTAAAAGGAAAAATTCCAGGAGATAAAATTAATACTTTAAAATTATTTAAATTTTTAAGATAATCACTTCCCAATACTTTTTTATAATTTTTAGGGATAATTTTATTTTTATCCCTATCTAAAATGGTAATTTTCTTTGAAAATTGTTTTAAAAACCTTGCTGCTGCTTTCCCTTCTTTTCCAAACCCTATAATTCCAATATCTTTATTTTTTAATTCTTTTAAATTTGACATTTTTCAAATTTTGATTATACTAAAGAAAAATAAGTGAGTGTATTTCCCTTTTTGATATTTTTATCAGAAAGGGAAATCTCCGATTCGTTTGGGAAGCCCCTCTGATATTTTTATTTCAGAGGGGTTTTTTGGTTTTAAAAAAACTTAAAGTGTAATTTTTATAGTATTATCAAGATCGGTTCGAAAAATTTTTATTGGATAAAATTTTAAATATTCTAAAATTATTTTCGAAGGAAAAAAATAACGATTATTTTTTCCGACCTCAAAAATAACAATTTTCGGAGAAACATTTTTTAAAAAAGAAACTAAAAAAGCATTTTTAGAACCATGATGAGGAAATTTTAAAACTTCTGATTTTAATTTTTTTCCGTATAAATTTATTAAAACTTCTTGAACTGGTTTATTAATATCTCCACAAAAAAGAAATTTTTTCTTTAAACTATTAAATTTAAAAACAATCGAATTGTCATTCGAATTAGAAAATTTTTTTGGTATTCGGGGCCACAAAATTTCTCCAAGATAATCCATATATAAAATTTTATCTCCTTTTTCAACAATAATAATTTTAGTTTTTTCTTTTTTTAATTTCTTTAAAATCTCTAAAAAATTATTTTTTAAATTTTCATTCTTCGGTAAATCACCATTCCAAAGAAAAACGCCGATTTTATAACTAGAAATTAAATTTGAAAGTCCTCCAAAATGATCAAAATCTGGATGAGACAAAATAAAAACATCAATTCTCTTTTTCCAAAATGGTAAAATTTTTGAAAGTTCTTTTTTGGCTAAATTATTTTTAGAGCCACTATCGATCAAAATCAAAACCTCCTTTGGCAATTTAATCAATTCACTATCTCCTTGCCCAACTCTTAAAAAATATACCCCAGTTATCTTATTATATAAAAAAATTTCTCTCCAACAAAAGATATTGCCAAGAAAAAGAATAAAAATAATTAAAAAAAACTTATTTCTCATTTTTCTATTTCCCACTTCCCACTACCCACTACCCACTTCCATATTAAAATATACCAAAAAATAGATATTATTAAAGAAAATTCTCTTGGAAACTTCAATAAAGGAAATTTTGAAAAGAAATCAATAAGAATAATCTGAAACTTAAATAACGGAAAAACAACAAAAGAAAAAAGAATGGCTAAACTTTCCGAAAAAAACCCTAAAATTCCAGATAAAAAAGAAACAAGCATTGAAATAGGAATCAAAGGTAAAATAAAAAGGTTTGAAAAAATTCCGACCAAAGGAAACTGAGAAAAACTTTTAATCACTAAACCAAAAATCGAAATCTGAGCCGCTAAAGAAGGAAAGAAAAATCCTTCCAAAAAATCATTAAATTTTTCTGAATTAAAAATTCCTTCTAAAAAATGATTTTTTATTTTTAATTTTAAATTTAGATAAAAATTTTTTAAAGGCAAAGTAAAATAAATTAATCCTAAAGTTGCTAAAAATGAAAATTGAAAACCTAAATCAAAGCAAAGAATTTTTGGATTAAAAAGAACCATTAAGAAACAAGCAAAAAATAAAGCATATTTAGAATGATACTGCCTTCCGCCTTTTAAGGATAAAAGATAAATACCAGCCATAATTGCGGCTCTAACACAACTTGGCGACCCTCCAGTCATCAATACAAATAAAGCAATTAGAAATAAAGTAATCCAAAAACAAATATCCCTTTTAAAGAAAAAAATTAAAAAATTAAAAAGATAATGAGAAATAATAGAAATATTAAAACCAGACAAGGCAATAATATGAGAAAGACCAGCAAAAGATAATTTTCTTGAAAATTCTTTAGAAAGCGAAGGAGTTTTCCCTAAAATTATCCCCTGTGCAAAATTTGCCTCATCTATTGGAAAAAGAAATGAAAGATTCTCCTGAATCTTCAAAGAAATTTTAAATAAAAATGATTTTATAAAATTCCCTTTATTTTTTGAAAGAATTTTTATTTTTGGATAGTCAATTTCATAAAAAATGTTTTCCTTATCAAGATATTTTGGCGCTTTTTTGATTTTTCCTTCAACTTTAATTAAATCTCCATAATCTATTTGATAAGAATTTGATGCTTTTAATAAAATTTTTCCTTGAG
>JAGGUH010000020.1 GCA_021158645.1 bacterium
CCAGCCGGGGCTTTGGGCTCGGATGCTAATAATGGAAAAATTATTTTAAAAGAAACTACTGCTGTTCCTGAAACCGATGCTAAAACTCCTTTGGGCGGAAAAGGAAAAACAATTGAAGCATATGATTCTACTGATAGTGCTATAAAAAATCTTTCTGGTCGGGCTGATATTGAAATTGTTTATGATGAAGATGATTTGCCAGAAGGATTTTCTGAAAGTCAACTTTCATTGGGATATTTTGATGATTCTACTAAAGAATGGATTGAAATTCCGGCTGTTGTTGATACGGATAATAATACTATTAAGGCAAAAATTTCACACTTCTCAATTTTTGCGCCTTTACTTCCTTCGGATTCTTCGGCGCCAACCGTTCCTGGCACTCCAAGTGCAACTGTTAATGATAATTCAATTACTATTTCTTGGACTGCTTCTACTGATGATGTTGCCGTAGCAGGATATGAGGTTTATCGAAATACTTCTCCTAATGGGACATTTAGCAATATCTCAGGAGATTCTACTTCTCAGGGGTATTTTGATGCCACAAAACTTGTTGCCAGAAATTGTTCTGGTACTTGTACTTGGACTGATAATAGTAGTTTTTCTAATAATACCACTTACTATTATAAAGTCGCTGCCTTTGATACTTCAGGCAATCATTCCACAAGTTCTGCTGCTTCAGAAGGAGTACTTTATCATCAGGGCGGCGGAATTTCAATTATTACCACTGGCGGTGGCGGGGCTACAGGTTATGCTTCTAAAGAGGAGGAAAAAGAAGAAACAGAAAAAGAAGAGGAAGTAGAAGAAAAAGTCGAAGAAGAAAAAATCGACGAAGGAGTTGAAGATGAAGAAGTTGAAGATGAAGAAATAGAAAAAGGAGATGAAGAAGTGGGAGAAGAGACAGAAAAAGCAGACAAAGAAATTTCAGAAATTAAATCTCCAGAAGTTTCTCCAATTTTTGAAAGAGATTTGGAATATGGAGAAATCAGTGAAGAGGTGAGACGACTTCAAAAACTTTTATCTTCTGATAAAGAAATTTATCCTGAAGAGCGGATTACTGGTTATTTTGGACCTTTAACTTTAAAGGCAGTTCAAAGATTCCAATGTAAATATGGTATTGTTTGTGGAGGAAATTATAAGACCACAGGTTTTGGAAGAGTTGGTCCTAAGACAAGAAAAAAACTTCAAGAAGTTTTTGGGAAGGTTTCTTCAAAAGAAATTCAAGTTCAAAGATTAAAAGCAAAAATAGTTCAACTTCAAAGGAAAGTTTTAGAACTTCTGAAACGACTTTATGAATTGCTATTAAAACAAACATAGGAATGATTTAGAAGAAATTAATTATTTGCTATAAAACTGCTCCAAGTTAAAACTCGGAGCAGTTTTTTTTATTAAACTGGAAAAGAAAAAGAGTTTTATTTTTTCTTTAATTTTAAGAAAAAATTTAAAAGTAGGAATTGAATCCAGCAAAGGAAAATAAAAGAAAAAGCAAGTCCATAAATTTGAAATTTTTTTGTTAAAACAAAGGCTAAAATTAGAAAAATTAAATCAGAGAAAATTCCGATAAAGAAAGGAGTTAGAGCATCTTCAAGAGCAAAGAATGTTCTTACGAGAAGTGGCGTTAAACCCCAAGGAATGATACCAAAGGAGAAAATAATAAGAACTTGATAGGTTAAATTAGAGGAGGGAATAAATTTTCCATGAGTTAAAACTAATTTGATTAAAATTTTTCCAAAGAAAAGATAGAATAAAGTTAAAAACACAAGAATTAAAAAAGTTTTTTTAAATGTTTCGTTAAAAATTTTTTTAAAAGAAAATTTATCTGTTTTGGCATCTTGGGCTAATTTTGGAAAAGCGGCTATTGCAAAAGAAACTCCAAATAGATTTGCTCCAAAAAAAGCAAAATTTTGGGCTAAATTAAAAATTGAGATAGCGCCATAACTTATTGTTGAAGCAAGAGCAGTGATAATTATTAGATTTATTTGGCGAGAAAGCAACGATAAAGATCTTGGACCAATAAGTTTGAAAATTTTTTTAAAAGGGACAACTTTTTTAAATTTTAGTTTAAAAGAAAAACCTAAATTTTTGGCAATTAAAAATTGCAATAAAAAATGCAAAAGGGCTCCTAAAATTACTCCATAAGCGACTCCATTAATGCTCCAGAACTTTGCAAAAATTAAAATTCCGATAATGATTCCGAAATTATAAAAAATTGGAGCCAAACCAGTGGCTAAAAACCTTTCAAAACTTTGAAGAATGCTTCCAAAAACAGAAGAAGTTCCTAAAAATATCGGTTGAATCAACATTATTCTTGTAAGAAAAATAACTTTTTTTTGGCTCTCAAGATCAAATCCGGGAACAATGATTTTTTTGATAATTAAAGGGGTTAAAAAGAAAAGAATAATTGAGAAACTAAATAAAATTAAAAGAATCGTTTTTAAAAATTGATTGGAAAATAAAAATGCCTTTTCTCTGTTTTCTTTTAAAAGTTGATTAAAAAAAGGAATAAAAGCCGCCGAAATGGCTCCGAAAATTAAAATTGAGTATAAAAAATCAGGGATTCTAAAAGAGGCAAAATAAATATCTAATTCTTTTGAGGCGCCAAAAATTGAAGCAAGTAAAGCGTCTCTAAAAACTCCCAAAATTGCTGAAAGAGATGAAAGGAAGGTAAGCAAAAATCCGGCTTTAGTAATTGATTTTGTTTCTAAAAAGAAAAATTTTTTTAGTTTTTTGAAATCCATTTTTCAAAAATAAAAAACGATTATGAAAAATTTTTTCTTTTAAAAAATTAAAAATTTTTTAGGGTTGGTTGAATTGTTATAAACAAGAAGCAAAGAAATAAAATTTTTTGATAAAAAATTTAGAAGAGTTTTTTAAGATGTTTAATTTCTTTTAAGATATCTCTTGTTCTATAAGTTTTTTTAATTTTTATTGTTAAAGATGATTTATAGGCAGTAATTAATTTTGAATTTTCCTTTTAAATTTATTTTGAAGTTAAAAATAATTAATTTTATAAATTTAGATAAATTTATCTAAAAAGAAAAAAATTAATGCCAAAGAAGAGCCAATTCCTTGAATAATCCAAAATCGGAAAACAATTTTTGGTTCGCAAATTTTTTTTGCTTGAAAATGGTGGTGGATTGGAGTTGAGATAAAAATTTTCTTTTTAAAGAATTTTTTTGAGACCATTTGAATTATCACTGATCCTGATTCTATAAAAAATATAATTCCTAAAAATGGAAGAAGCCATAAAGTGTTAGTGAGCATCAAGACAACTCCAAAACAAATTCCCAAACTCATTGACAAAGTATCACCTCCAAAAAATTTTGCTGGATAAACATTTTCCCACAAAAATGCGATTAAAGCGCCTATAACAACTCCTAAAAAACAAGCAAGATCATATCTTTTTAAAGAAAAAGCAATAATAATTAGAGGTAGAAAAGAAATAAGCATTACTCCGCTGCAAAGTCCATCTAATCCGTCAGTTTCATTCGAAGAAAAAGCGCAAAATATCATTGCCAAAGCAAAAATAAAAACATAAAACCAAGAAAAATGTTTTAGTCCAAATATCGGAAAATAAATTACATCCCAATCTAATTTCCAATAAAACCAAAGAGCGCCGATAAGAGCAATAAAAAAATAAATTAAAATTTTTCGGGGGATATTAATAATTTTTTTATCTTGTTTATAAATTCCTAAAAGATCGTCAATAAGTCCTAAAATTGCGGTTCCAAAAAAAGCCGCAATTGGAAGATAGGTTTGGGCTCTGTTGACGATATTTAAAGATTCAAAAAAACCATCAAAAATTTTTCCGAGAATAAAAATTGTTCCAATTAAAATTCCAACCGAAAGCCAAACAATAATTCCACCACAAGTTGGGGTTCCTTCCTTTAAAAGATGAAGTTTGGTAAAAATTGGAGCATTTTCTTTTTTGATATGCTTTTTTAAATTTAATTTCAAAATCAAGCGAAAACATAAAGGTGTTAAAATTATGGCTAAAAAAAAGCCTAAAGTTGATAAAGTAAAGATTCTAATAAGTTGAAAAATAGCCATATTAATTTTACTTAAGCAATTCTTTTAAAATTTTTTCAGTATCTTTAAATCTATCTTTTGAACCTAAAACAACAATGATTATGGTTTTTTCTTTAATTTTAAAAATAGAAACTAAATTTTGAAAATCGATATCAAGCCAGCCGGTTTTTCCTCCTAAAAAATTTGGATTATTTACGAAATAGTTGTTGTTTTTTAAATAGTAAATGTTTCCTTTTAAGGATTTAATTTTGGATTCTTTTATTTTTTCAATTTCAAAAATTTTTGGTTTTTCTTTTAAAATATAATAAACTAAATCAGAAATGTCTTTTACTGAAGAAACATTTTTATTATTTAGTCCCGAAGCATCTTCAAAAAAAGTGTTTTTAAGTCCCATTTTTTTTGCTTCTAAATTCATTAAAGGAACGATATTTAAATTTTTTTCAATGGTATAGGCGGCTTGATTTGAAGAAACAATAAGCATTAAATGAATTAAATCTTTTAGGTAAAATCTATCTTTTGGTTTCAATTTTCCATTTGCTGACTCAATTTTATTTATTTCTTCTGGGACTTCTAAAATTAAATCTAAAGGAAAATATTTCATTGCTACAAGAGATGTCATTAGTTTTGTCAAAGAAGCCGTTGGCAAAATTAATCTTGGATTTTTTTGATAAAAGACGAAGTTTGTTTTTGGATTAATTGCCAATGCTGATTTGGCGCTAATTTTTATTTTTGATTTAATTTTTGAATCATTTTCTGGTTTTAGTTTTTCTTTAATTAATGCTTTTGAAATTTGATTTTTTTTGTTAAAATTTTTTTCTTTGCTTTTTTTTGAAGTATTAATTTTTAGTAGATATTTTTTTTCTTTAAGTTGGTGAATTTCTGAATTTAAAGTTAAGGCGAAAAGATCTAATGTTTTTTTGATGGAGTTATTTTTAAAGTTATTTTGATTTTTTTCCTTATAATGGCAACATGCCAAAAAAGAAAAATTTTCAAATTTTTTTGGAGAAGAAGTATTTAGATTTAAAGATGGGTGCTTTTGGAAGACAACCAAAACAAGAAGAAGAATTGCAAACAAATAATTTAAAAAATTATTGAGACGAGAATTTTTCATAATCAGGCAATTCTTTTAACGAACTGATACCTAAATGTTTTAAAAACTCAAAACTAATTTTATAAAGATAAGCCCGGGGGATATCTGGATGTGGTTCTCGCTCAACCAATCCTCTTAAGCAAAGAGATCTTAAAGCATAAACAGAATTTACTCCTCGAATTTCTTCGATTTGATGGCGACTCATAGAACCTTTATAGGCTAAAATTGCTAAAGTTTCAAGTAGAGGAAAAGAAAGTTCCTCAGAAAAATCTTTTTCTAAAAATTTTTTAATATAAAAAGAAACAGAAGGAGAAGAAACTAATTGCACTTTGTCTCTTAAAAAAATTAAATCAAGGCCTCGGTTTTCATTTTGGTATTCTTTTTTTAATTCCATTAATAAGTTTTTTGTTTCAATAATATTTTTTTCAATAACTTTAGCAATTTTTGCAATTTTTTGAGGCCCACCAGAAGCGAATAAAATTCCTTCTATTGCAGCAATTAAATTTTTTGGTTTGTTTTGGCTTTCTTCCATAATTCTTTAAAAAATAATATTTTTTCTTTAAGAAAAATCAAATCAAATTTTTTGAATTTCCTTAAAAAGCATTAACCATTCTTTTAAAGATAAATGATAAGCCCTTAGATTTAAAGAGAAATTATATTTTTTAAAAATTTCTTTTAGTTTTTCTTTCGGGTATTTTTTTGACAAGTTTGAAATCAAAAGTTTATTTGGATGCAAAAAACCTAATTTTAAAAATTTAAAAAAGTTTTTTCTAAAATTTAATGATCTTTGGACTTTTAAAAATTCAATTTTTAAAATTGCGGAGTTTACTTTTGGTTTTGGAAAAAATAAATCTTTTTTTAAAAAAGAAATTATTTTAATTTTGCCAATTAATTTGAAAGCAATTGATAAAAAATTTTCATTTTTTTTAGGGACAATTTTTTGAGCCATTTCTTTTTGAATTAAAAAAACTAAAGTTTCTGGAAAATGATTTAACTCTAAAATTTTTCTAAATAAAAACCCCGAAAGATAATAAGGAATATTGCCGCAAATTTTTGTAATTTTATATTTTTCAATTAAAGAATCGAGATTAATTTTTCTTATATCTTCTAAAATTATTTCTAAATTTTTCATTTTTATCCTTTTTAGTTCTTCTGCCAAAGTTTTGTCAATTTCAACTGCAATTATTTTTTTTGCTCCACCTAAAAATTTTGTTAAATTTCCGTTTCCAGCACCGATTTCTAAAATAATATCTTCTTTTTTTATATCTAAACTTTTTGCAATAAGAGTTAAATAGAATTTACTTTTTAAAAAATGTTGTCCGAGATATTTTTTTGTTTTCATAGATATGATTTTCGGTGATCTTCAAAAATTACAGCATCATTTGGGATTTCTCCTAAAAATTGCGATGGTTCATTCCAGGTAATGGTTCCAAAAAGTAATCTTTTTTGAGTGGATAAAAGATAAAGATCTTTTTTGGCTCTGGTCATTCCAACATAACAAAGACGTCTTTCTTCTTCTAATTCTTCTTCTTTTTTTAATGATTTCCAGTGAGGTAAAAGTCCTTGTTCAAGTCCAGTAATAAAAACAAGATCAAATTCAAGCCCTTTAGCCGAATGTAAAGTCATTAGATTAACAGCATCATTTTTAAAATTCAATTCATCTTGTTCTTGGAAGAGAGAAACGCTTTCTAAAAAAGATTCCAATGCCTGAGAGGGCGGTAAATCATCAAAAGGTTTTGCTTGAGAAAGTAATTCTTTTAAGTTTTCTAAACGAATTTCTGCTTCTTTTTCTTTGTTGATAAGATAATTTTGATAACCACTTTCTTTGGTGATGAATTCAATTAATTCTGTTAAACGGTGCGAAGAAGAATATTTTCTTGCTTTTTTTAAAAAAGAAAAAAATTTTTCTACTGGTTCAAGATAATAAACTTCTTTTTCTTTATTTAAAATTTTTTCTAAAGTTTTTTTTCCAATACCTCGGGGGGGCATATTAATAATTCTTTCTAAAGAGATTTCATCTTCAGGGTTTAAAATTAAACGAAGATAGGATAAAATATCTTTAATTTCTTTTCTTTGAAAAAATTTTACGCCACCAATCATTCGATAGGGAATTTTATGTGAAATTAAAGCATTTTCAATTGGTCTTGAAAGAGCGTTGACTCTAAAAAAGATAGCAATTTCTTTTCTTTGGTATCCTTTTTCTAGATATTCTAAAATTTTTTTCGCAATAAAATTTGCCTCTTCGGTTTCATCTAAAAGAGAAATTACTCTTGGAGAAAATCCATTCTTTTTTCTTGACCATAATTTTTTTGGTTTCTGGTACTTGTTAAATGAAATTAAGTGATTTGCAGCATCTAAAATTTTTTGATGAGAACGATAGTTTTCTTCTAAATAAATTATTTTTGCTTTTCCAAAGTCCTTTTCGAAATTTAAAATGTTTTTAATATCAGCAAATCTAAATCCATAAATTGCTTGTTGATCATCTCCAACAACACAGATATTTTTGTATTTTGAAGCAAGAAGTTTCACAAGAATGTATTGAGAGTAGTTAGTATCTTGATATTCGTCAATTAAAATATATTTAAATTTTTCTTGATATTTTTCCAGAATTTTTTTGTTTTTTAAGAAAATTTCTGCGACTCTAAAAATTAAATCATCAAAATCAAAAGCATTATTTTTTTTCAGAAGTTCTTCATATTTTTTATAAATTTTAGCAATTGTTTTTTCAAAAAAACTTGTTGCTGATTTTTGATATTCTTCTTCGTTTAAAAGATGGGTTTTTGCGAAACTAATTTGATTTAGAATTAATCTTGGCGGGAATTGTTCCGAAGATAAATCTATATCTTTTATGATTTTTTTTATCAATGCTAAAGAATCATCTTCATCAAAAATCACGAAATTTTTATTTCTTAAAAAATATTTTTTAAGAAAATTTGAATTTTCTCTTAAAATTTTTGCTCCCAATGAGTGAAAAGTGCCACAAAAACCAAGATAAATCTTTTGTTTTTTTATTAAAGATTTAATTCGTTCTTTCATTTCGTTGGCGGCTTTATTAGTAAAAGTGATTGCCAAGATGTTTTCCGGAGAAACACCTTTTTCGATTAAATAACCAATTCTAAAAGCCAAAGTTCTTGTTTTTCCAGAACCAGCACCGGCTAAAATTAAAACCGGACCTTCGGTTGTCATTACGGCTTTTTTTTGATTTTCATTTAAGAGAGAAAAATTCATAGCCAATATCATTCTAATATTTAATTTTTTTTAGGCAAGTAAAAGTTATTAATGGTTGTGTGTAAAATAAAAATTGGTAAGATAATTTTTGGGTTTTAAGTATAAAATTTTCTTAAGTAATAAATTTTTATAAGCATCTATTGCATCTTTATAAATTTCTATTTATTTTTATTATTGACATTTAAATTTATAAAAAATTTATTTGATTTTTTTTATTTTTTCAGTAAACTTTTTTAGAAATCAAAGTATGGAAGTTGACCAAAAAAAAGTACAATTAAAAAGTTTCTCTCAAGAAAATCAAGATTCAAACTTGGTTTCTTTGTCGAAAACTTTAAATATTCCTGAATCTATTTTGAAAAAAATGATTGAAACAGGAATTTATTGGGGGCATAAACCATCAAAAACTTATCCAAAAATGAGAGAGTATATTGAAGGTTTAAAATCAAATGTTACTGTTTTTGATTTGAAAAAAATTTATCAAAAAATTAAAGAAGCCCAGGACTATTTGGAAAAAAAGTTAAAAGAAAATTCAGATCTTGTTATTCTTTTTTTGGGCACTACTCCTCCGGCAAAGAAACCAATTTTAGAAATTGCAAAAAAATTTAATTACCCTTATGTGATTGAAAGATGGGTTGGAGGAACTTTTACAAATTTTAAAAACATTTTTGAAAGATTAAAATATTTCAAGGAACTGGAAGAGAAAAAAGCAAAAGGAGAACTAAAAAAGTATTCGAAAAAAGAACAACTTGATTTTGAAAGGGAATTGCAACGATTAGAAAAATTGTTTGGCGGGATAAAAAATTTAGAAAAATTACCTGACTTATTATTTATTGTAAATGTTTCGGAAAAAAATCATCAAACTGCGATTAGAGAAGCAAATAGATTAAAAATCCCAGTTATGGCAATTGTTGATACCGATGGCAATCCAGACCCGATTGATGTTGTAATTCCTGCCAATGATAATTCTAAAAGTGCAATTGAATTTATTTTAGAAAAACTGGCTCAAGTAATTGAGAAATACCATAAAGTTAAAAACGAAAAGAAAAATTTAATCGAATCTAAAGAATCGAACAAAAAAAGTTAAAATTAATAAATAATTATTTTAATTAATTTTTAAAGAGCGATCCAAAACAACTTCGCTCTTTTTTTATTAAATTTTAAGATAAAATTTCTTTTTTAAAAACTTTTAAAGGTTTATCAATTAAAATAATTTTAATTATTTTTTAAATTTTTCTTTTAATTTTTTTAAAGCCCCCTGAAATTCTTCTTTAGAAAGTTGTTTTTCTTTAGAAGGTTGGGTTTCTGAAGCAACAAAGGATTCTAAGGGCTCTGGTTGTTCTTCTGGTAAAGGAGGTTCTAAGTTGACAATATAAAGTTTAAATTTAGGAAGATCTACTAAGGTTTGATTGATGCTATAAAAATATTCTAAATTTTCCGAAGTTGGCTGGTGTCCATATTTATTTACCACATATTTTACTAAAGTTTTTCCAACTCTAAAAGTAATTTCCCATTGATCTTCTCCGGTTTTTGGATGTCGGCCTTTCTTAAATTTTCCCTTTTTCCATTCTTTTTCTTTTACTTGTTCTAATGCATATTCTAAGTCCTCTTGGTATTCCTTCCAGCGTTGCTTTAATTTTGCTTGCTTGATTAACCTTTCAATTTTCTTTTTTCTTTTTTGTGCTTCTTCTAATGAAAGAATTTTATGAAAATTTTGATATTTTAATTCTTTAAAAGGTTCGCCTGACCATATTTCTGGAGTTTTAAAATCCGATTTTTTCCAGGTTTCTAAAACGACGCCACCATTTGGAAAGTCCACTCCTCTGTAGTAGTCATAAACTCCAAATAGTTGTGCTACTACTTTTTCTTGGTCGGTTTTTAATTCTGAAAGAAGAACCATTTCTTCTTTAATTTTTCCTTCCTTATCTACTTCGAAATCAATTAAATCAGGATTATGTTGAAGGTTGTCGCAATACCAACCTTCTTTTAGTTCTTTTCCACATAAAGGACATTTTTTGAAATATTTTTCGATTTCTTTTAAAGTTGTTTCTTTTGCTTCCTGTCGGGCTTCAAAATATTTTTTCATTTCTTCTATTTCTTTTTTAAACTCTTTCAAAAGAAGTGATGCTTTTTCAATGCCTTCTCTTCCGATTTCTTTTTCTTTTATTTTTTCTAAAATTTCTTTTACTTCTTCTTTAATCTGAGAAATTTTTTCTCTTCTTTCCATTTTTTCTCCTTCCCATTCAACTTCTATTTCGTATCCATATTCCTCCAATTTTTCGTTCCATTCTAAATCATTTTCTTCTCCTAAATTTTCGTATACTTCATTTAATCTTTCCAACTCTGTTTCAAGTTGGATGGCTTCTTTTTTTGTTTCTTCTTCTCCTTTTAATTTTTCTATAATTTCTAATGTTTGAGATTGAACTTCGTTAGCAGTTTTTAAAGAAGGAAAATATTTGATAAAAAGTTTTCCTTCTTCGATGATTGTAAAAGCAGGATAGGAGAAAACTTCTTCTCCAGTTTCTGGATCTTTGGTATAAGAAAGGGGAGAGGGAAGTTCTGGTAATGGAACAAGAGGATTCCATTCTTCTACTATTTTTGTTTCAGGATAATTTTCGCTTTCTTTCCATTTTTCCCATTCTCTTTCTATAAATTCTTTTTTTACTTTTTCTTTTAATTCTTTTAAATTTTTTTCTTCAAAAGTTTCTGTTAAAGAAAAATTTTTTTCAGAAGGAAAAATAACTTTTATGCTAAGAAATCGGCCTGAGGGTAAAGTGGGAATCTCCGAAAGTTTAAAAATTTCCTCATAAGGAATTTCTATTTTTGCTTTAAAACGCTCACTTTCTTCTTCATAAGGAGAATACGCATATTCTACGGGATATTTTTTTTGATTAATTTCTATTTCGTCAGGATTATTTTCTAAAATTTCTTTTATTTTCTCTAGAGAAATAAAATCATCTAAATTTAATTTTAAATCAACCTCTCTTTTTTTAAGGGCTTCTTCTAATTCTTTTTTAGAGGAAATTCGACCTAATCTTTCCTTATAAAAATCTTTTAAAAATTCTTTTTGGTTTTCAAAGGAAAACTTTTTCATAGTTTTTTATTTTTTTAAGTTAAAAAATTCTTTAGAAAATTTTTTCAGATAATTATTTAAATGGAAAATTTATTTTGCCTTCAGTTCTTATCCAAAGATCTTTAAGAAATTGAAGTACTTTTTCGTTATGGACTATAAAGGGAAAGTCCAATCTTTTCTCTGCTAACATTTCTGCAATTACTTCTGATGCTTCTTCTTTGGTTGCTTCTTCTATCTCTTTCCATACTGGGTCAGGTTCGTTTTTTAAGTAATATTCTATTTTTCTTACCACTTTATCTTTTTCAAAATCATAATATGGGTCCCTTATTTTTTTCTCAATCCAATGAGGAGCAATATCTTTTAACCATTCTGGTTTGACTGTTTGACAAAATCGGACATAAGGTTTTTTTGTTTTAATTATTTCAGCAGCAACAAGAAATCTAGGCATTTCGTTAAAGAGAGATGAAGAAGGATGAATATAAAAACCAATTTCCCCGTCTCTAATTCTAAGATATCTATAATAAGAATAATAACTCATTAAATTGTTAATTAATCCAGCAGCAATAGATTTGCCGATAAGTTCCGGATCTTTTGTTTTCTTTTCAATCTCGACTCCGTTGTATTTTAAAATTCGAAACAGTTGATATTGAATGTCTTTTGCCTCTTTTAAGGTGCGCCAATGTAAAAAGTTTTTTCGAGCCCATTCATTTGAATAATTAGAGTTTTCATAATCTTCCCATACTTTAAGCAAGGTTAAAAAATCAGAACCAGGTACTTTGAATTTTTGATGTGCTAAATCCGCTTCTGTTTCTTTTCCTTTTGGACGCATAAAAACTGATCGTAATCCTAAAAAAGAAACTATTTTACAAACTTCTTGAACACAATTATATTTTTTTGCTTCTAAAATTGCTTTGCCAATTCTTGGTTCTAATGGAATTTCTGATAATAATTCATCCTCTTTAGTTAATTTTTCTTCTTCGTCTAAAATCCCCAGTGTTTTTAATTCTTCTAATGCAGATTTAATTGCTTCTTTTGGTGGGGGGTCAATAAAATCAAAATTTTCTACATCTTCAATTCCAATTTTTTTCATTTGTAAAATTACATGGGACAGGTTGGATCTCTGAATTTCTGGTTTTTGAAATTCGGGTCTTTTTTCAAAATCTTCTTCTGAATAAAGCCGCCAGCACTCTCCGGGTCCCCATCGGCCTGCTCGTCCGGCTCTTTGAATACATCCGCTTTTTGCATGAGGCACAGTTATTAAAGTTTCAATTCCTAAAGAAGGATCATATTCTTTTTGTTTAATTAATCCGGAATCAATAACATAGCGAATTCCTGGTGCTGTGACCGAAGTTTCGGCAATATTGGTGGCGACAATTATTTTTCGATGAGGAGTTTCTTCAAAAATTTTATCTTGATCTTCTGGCTCCATTAAACCAAAAAGAGGCAAACAAACTATATTTTCTAAATTTCGTTCTTCAATTTTTCTGATGGTTCTTTCTATTTCTTCCTGACCTGGCATAAAAATTAAAATATCTCCTTCTTTTCTTTTTGGATCTTTTAAAATTTCTTCTACTTTTTCAGCGGCTTTTTCGCAATAATCCAAAACAGGTTCTTTTTCGTAATGAATTTTTACTGGATAAAGACGACCAGGAATTTCTGTGATTGGTGCATTCTCAAAATATTGAGCAAATTTTTCTTTTTCAATTGTGGCAGAAGATACAATAACTTTTAAATGAGGCAGGTTTTTTTCTTCACGCTCCCTTTGGGCTTTTTTTAGAAGACCCAGAGTAAAGTCAATATTTAAACTTCTCTCGTGGGCTTCATCTATCATTACTACAGAGTATTCTTTTAAAAGAGGATCTTCTTGAATTTTTCGGAGTAAGATTCCATCGGTCATAAAGTTAATTTTAGTTCCTTTGGTGGTCATATCCTCAAATCTAATTTGGTATCCTACTTCATCTCCAATTGGAGAATTAATTCTTTCGGCAACATATCGACTTATAGAACGCACCGCGACTCGACGAGGTTGGGTAATTGCGATTTTATCTTTTGGTTGAAGGATTTCTCTTATTATTAAAGGAATTTGAGTGGTTTTTCCTGAACTAGTTTCTCCTACGATAATACAAAAAGGATAAGTTTTTACTACCTCTTTTATTTTCTCTCGATATTCAAAAATTGGCAGTTTTTTATCTAATCCTTTCTCAATTTTCTTTTTTTCTTTAACACTTTTTTTAAAAAAATTTTTCTCAAAACGCCTAAAAACCATAAATTTTAATTGGAGAATTTTGAAAATTTTTTTGGTACCAAATTTCTCCTGCTATTCCGTAGAGAAAAAATTGAACTAATAAAAAAAGAAGGGGAGGTTTTTCTCCTGTCAATATTGCAATTTCGGCTGGAGAAACTTGATTTACTGCTTCCTTAAGGGCTTTTTTTATTCTTGGAGCGAAATTTTTTTCTTTGGTTTCTGACCAGATTTTTTCTAGATGGATTATGATTTCTTTTTTTGGCGAGAGAGAATCTAATTGAAATTTTTTCTGGTATTTTTTTAATGAAAAATTCAAAGAGAGATTGATATCTTTTGGTCTTAAAAAAACTTGATTTGTAATGTTAAAAATCAAAAATCTCTGATTTTCTTTAGTTTTAAATATTACTTCAGGAGAAAATTTACGAAGTTCATCTAATACAATCATTAAAGAAGGTAAGTTTTTTTCTTCTAAAAGTTCTACGGGCACGCCTGCTAATTGATTTCTTACTATGCTTCGGATTTTCTCTGCTTGAAGAGTTTCACCCAAATCTTTTATTTCTTTTGATAAAGAAAAAGGAATATATTTTATTGCTTGAGGAATTTTTTTAGATTTAAGAAGAAGATGCTTTTTCATTTTAAAAAAATTTCATTTTTTTCTAATTTTTTAAGAAGTGTAATGTTAAATTTTTTAATTGTCAAATCAAATTTGGCTTTTTTTGAAATTGGTATAAAGTTTAAAAAAGCAGTATTTTCTAATTAAAATATGTGTGTGAAAGATAAAAAATAGTAAATTCTGTCATAAGATTATCAAACTACAAATACGGGGATGTTTTTTTGAGAGCAATAAAGCATTTAAAAAGTTTTTATTTTGCCTAAAACAAAAAAAAGAAACAAACCTCTTTTTTTATTAAATTTTAAGATAAAATTTTAATTTTTTCTATTCTTTTTTTACTTAATTATGTACTTTATGTATTTGAGATGAGTTTTGTTTTTTTATTGCCAAAAATGATAAAAAAATCTATATTTTATTGACTTTTTTCTTTTTTTGGATAAGATAAAAATTACTATGGTTGATATTTCCTTACTAAAGCAATTAAGAGAAGAAACAAAAGTTTCTTTAGAAAAATGTAAAAAAGCCCTTGAAGATGCTCAAGGAGATTTAGAAAAGGCAAAAGAAATTTTAAAAAAAGAAGGCATTAAAACTGCAGAAAAGAAAAAAGAAAGACAAACAAAAGCCGGAATTATTGAATCATATGTTCATACCAATAAAAAAATTGGAGTTTTAGTGAAATTGGCTGCTGAAACCGACTTTGTAGTTAAAAATCAGTTGTTTTCTGAATTGGCTCATAATATCGCGATGCAAATTGCGGCAATGAATCCAACTTATGTTTCGCCAGAAGATATTCCCGAAGAAGTACTAAAAGAAATGAAAGAAATTTATTTAAAGGAATTAGAAGATTTGAAAAAACCAAAAGAAATTCTTGAGAAGGTTATTGAAGGAAAGATGAAAAAAAGATTTGAAGAAATTTGTTTATTGGAACAACCTTATATTAAAGATCCAGAAATAAAAGTTAGTGATCTTATTAAAACCTATATTTCGAAATTAGGAGAAAATATTGCAATTTTAGAATTTGCTCGTCTCGAAATTTAAAAATGTTTGATTTAATAAGTATTATTTTAACTCTTGGAAGTTTATCGGTAATTACTTTTTTGATTTTAAGAAAGTTGTTGGTTTTAGAAAATAAAAAATTTTCCTCTCAAAAAAAAGAGAATTTTTTAAAAGAAGAAAAATTTTTAGGGAAAACATTGGAAGAATGGGATGAAGTTTCAAAAAATTTTCTTGAGTTTTTTTTAAGAAAAATAAAAATTATTTCTTTAAAAATTGATAATAAAATTTCTTTTTGGTTGGAATCTCTTAAAAAGGAGGAGGAAAAAAAGAATCCTTTTTCTTTTAAAGAATTGAATCACAATCAAGAATTGAACCATAATCAAAAAAAATCTAAAAATAAAAGCAAAAAGCCAGCGTAGCTCAACTGGAAGAGCAGCTGCTTTGTAAGCAGCGGGTTGCAGGTTCGAGTCCTGTCGCTGGCTCAAAAAATGGAGATGGGTAGTGGGAGGTAAAAAGTAGGGAAAATTATTAATTTTTATTTCCACTTCCCACTTCTCACTTCCCACCTCCATTCTTTGGGCAGGTGCCGGAGTGGTCAAACGGGGTAGGCTGTAAACCTACTGGCCTTGTGCCTTCGGGGGTTCGAATCCCTCCCTGCCCACTTTATAAAAGATAGCATAGAACAAAAAAATTAAAGAGAAAAAGAAGTTTAAAATTTAAAACTACAATTAAGCGTTATTTGTGGTTTAGAATTTGAAATTTATTTGAAATTTAGAAATTAGAATTTTTTATTAATTTAGAATTCCAAAAAATTTTTAACATTTAGTATCTCTAATTTTTGGAGAACGAAGAATAAAATAAAAATATGATGGGGGAAAATGGAAACAATCTGGGAAATAAGGAAAATAATTTAGAAAATGAAGAAAAAATTAAAGATTTTGATGAAGAAGAAATAATCAAGGACTTTTTTTCATTAGAAGAGTCCAACGGAAATTATTTAGAAAAATTTTCAGAAACGATGGAGGATGTAAAAGGTGGAAAAAAAGATATAGAATGGGAAGATAAAGAATCTATCGAGAAGGTAGGAGAAGAAGAAATAGTAAAAAAAGAAAAAAACGAAGAGAATGAAATAAAAAATGATAAGAGTTTTGAAGTAGAAAAGGAACTTGAAGAAAATTTTAAAGAGGCAGTTTTTTTAATTGAGGTTGAAAAAATAAAGCCAAACCCCTATCAACCAAGAAAAGCTATTCATGATGATTCTTTATTTGAATTAGCCCAGTCAATTAGAAAGTTTGGAATTCTACAACCACTTGTAGTTCAAAAAAGAGAAAATGTAAAGGAAAATGGCGTTGAGGTTTATTATGAGTTGATTGCGGGTCATAGAAGATTGGAAGCTGCAAAGATGATTGGGCTTGAAAGAGTGCCGGTAATTATAAGAGAAGTTGATCAAAAAAAGGAGCAGTTGGAAATTGCTGTTATTGAAAATCTTCAAAGAGAAAACTTATCTCCAATTGAGGTTGCTCGGGCTTTTGCTCGGTTAATTGATGAGTTTGGAATGACTCAAAGAGAAATCGCTTTAAGGGTTGGAAAAAGTCGACAAGCAATTGCAAATATTTTGAGGTTGCTTCAACTTTCTGAAGCGGTTCAAAATGCATTAGAAGAAAAAAGAGTTTCCGAAACTCATGCAAGAATTTTACTTTCTCTTGAAAACGAAGAGGACCAAAAGTTTCTTTTAGAAAAAATTATCAAAGGAAATTTGACGACAAGACAAACTCAACTTTTAGCCCAAAAATTAGTTAAAAAAGAAGTAAAAGAAACTATTATTCCTCAAATTAAAAAAGAAATTAATAAAAAAGAGAAAATAATGCCATCAAGTTTAAGTTCGTTCTTAAAAGAAGTTGAAAGACATCTCGAAGAGCAGTTTGGATGGAATGCTTCAGTAATTCCAAAAGGAACGAATGGCTGTCAGGTGATTTTAGAATTTGGCTCGAAAGATGATTTAAAAAGTTTTTTAAGAAAAGTTTTTCAAGATGAACTTTAAAAATCTTTTTTTCCCGATTTTAAGAATTGCCATTTTTTTAATAGAAATCTGAAAAGTTTCAACAGGTGTTTCGATTATTTTTGAGCCACTCTTTTCTAAAACTTTTATTGCTTTTTGATTTATTAATCTTTTTACTTCGCTTTTTGATGAAAGAATTTTTTTCTTTGTTAAAATTTCCGGAAGGTTTATTTTTTTAGAAAAAATTTTAATTTCAGGAATTTGTTTTGGAATTCCTTTTTTTTGAAAAGCAATGGTAAAATAATTTTCGGCTTTTTTTGCTAATTTTTTTCCATAAAGTTGCTTTGTGATATTAAAAGCAATTTTTGCTTTGAGGTCTTTTGGATGAATTATTCCTCTTTTAAAATTTTTTTCAAAATTTTCGATTTCTTTTTTTGAAAAATCAGAAAGCAATTTAAGATATTTAATCATCAAACGATCTGGAATTTTCATTATTTTTCCATAAATTTCTTCCGGGTTTTCATAAATTCCAATATAATTTCCATAACTTTTTGACATCTTTTTTTTACCATCAAGACCTTCAATTAATGGCATTGTCATTATAATTTGAGAAGGCATTTTTTTTGCTTGCTGTAAAAATCTTCCAACAAGCATATTAAATTTTTGATCTGTGCCTCCAATTTCAATATCGGATTTAATTTTTAAAGAGTCATATCCTTGCATTAAAGGATATAAAAATTCATGCAATTTAATTTCAATTTTATTTTTGTATCTTTCTTTAAAATCTTCTCTTTCTAAAATTTGAGCCACTGAAAAAAGAGAGGCAATTTCAATGACTTCTTTTAATTTCATTTTGTTAAACCACTGACTATTAAAAAATACTTTTATTTTTTTTAAGTTTAAAATTTTTCCGAGTTGCTTTAGGTAAGTTTGAGCGTTTTTTTTGATTTCTTTTTCAGAAAGTTGAGGTCTGGTTTTTTTTCTTCCTGATGGATCTCCAACTTTAGCAGTGAAATCTCCAATAATAATTATTACCTGATGTCCAAGTTCTTGAAATTCTTTTAGTTTTTTTAAAATTACCATATGACCTAAGTGAAGATCGGGAGCGGTTGGATCGGCGCCAAATTTAACTATTAAGGGTCTTTTTTCCTTTTGAGCTAAAAGTAATTTCTCTTTTAATCCAGATACGGGAACGATTTCTTCTACATTTTCCGATAAAATTTTTAGTTGTTTTTCTAAATTTTTCATTTAGGTAGATAAAGCAAAGTATTCTAATACTAAATTGGGGCTAATTTTTTTAAAATTAATCAACCAATAATTATTAAATAAATTTTTTGTTAAATTTAAAGTTTCTTTGTCTTTTTTTCTAATTAATTCTTTTTCCAAAAAAAGAAAAATTTCTTCAAAAAAAGAATTTAAACTGTCAGAATCAATTAAATCCAAAAAGTTTAATTTTTCTTTAATATCTGAAGTTAAAAATTTAGAAATACCTTCTTTAAAGAAAAAGTATCTTTCTTTGTTTTCTAAAATTTTAAGTGCTTTTTGGGGCGAACCAAAAGAAAGTGAAGCAATTTCTTTTATTTCTTTTTCTTTCAATTCTTTAAAATTGCTTTTCAGAAATTCTTCAATCTCGTTAAGGGATAATGGCAAAAACTGAATTTTTACTAATCGTGATAAAATTGTTTCTAAAAGTTGAGATGGAAGTTGACTGATTAAAATTAAATAGGTGTTTTTTGGAGGTTCTTCTAAAATTTTCAATAAAGCATTTTGGGCTTCAAAGGTTAGAAGATGGGCTTCGTCAATTATTCCGATTTTTTTTTGGGACGATGTTAAACTTAAAAAGTTAATTAGATTTTTAACATCTTTAATACTAATTGAATTTTCAAAGTTTATCAATGATAAATCTGAATTTTTTTGGGAAACTAATTTGTTTTTGGAAATAACAAAAATTTCTTGGGGCAAAGTTAAACTTTTTGCAAGGTCAATTGCAAAAGTAAGTTTTCCAATTCCTTCTTTTCCGGAAAAAAGATAACTTGAGAAAAGACGATTTTTTTCTTTTATTTTTTTGAAATAATTAATTTGGATTTTATGTCCAAAAATCATTTTTTTGAAAAAACAGTTCTTTTATAAAGATCTAAATGTTCTAAAATAATTCCAGTTCCTTTAGCAACGCAAAAAAGAGGCGTTTCGGTTGTATATACAGGCACTCCAACCACTTTTTCTATGAATCTTGCCATTCCTCTTAAAAGAGCACCTCCACCAGTGAGAATAATTCCTTTTTCCATAATGTCGGCAATAAGTTCCGGTGGACTATGTAAAAACACCTGTTTGATTGAAGCAGCAATTTCTTGAAGTTGAGAGAAAATTGCTTCAGCAATTTCATCAGAATTAATTATAACTAAACGTGGCATTCCTGACGGAAGATCTCTCCCTTTAACTTTCATTTCTTTTTTTTCGACTTCTGGTTCTGGTAGTGCTGCACCAATTTCAATTTTAATTTTTTCTGCTGTTTGTTCGCCAATTGCTAAATTGTATTTTTTTTTAAGATAATCAGCAATTGCTTGATCAAATTTATTTCCGGCAATTCTTACTGATGCGAAAGAAACAATTCCTCCAAGAGAAATAATTGCAATTTCACTGGTCCCACCACCGATGTTAACAATCATATTTCCTGATGGGGAGTTAATTGGGACTCCAGCCCCAAGAGCTGCCAGAATTGGTTCTTTTACCACAAAAGCATTTTTTGCTCCACTTTCCATAGCAGCATTAACTACGGCTCTTCTTTCGGTAGAAGTAATTCCGGCAGGTACCGAAATAATAACATCCGGTTTTACTAAATTCCAAAATGGCAATGCTTTTGAAATAAAGTATTTTAGCATTGCTTGGGTAACATAATATTCAGCAACAACGCCATCTTTTAATGGTTTTCTTACTTCAATTTCTCCTGGAGTTTTTCCAAGCATTTTTTTTGCTACTTTTCCAACAGCAATAATTTTTTTACTGAAAACATCAACTGCAACAATTGATGGCTCGTTGCAAACGATTCCTTTATGAGGTGTAAATACTAAAGTATTAGTAGTTCCGAGATCAATGCCGAGTTTTTTTGTAAACATATCTAAAATTTTTTATACAAAGATAATTTCACCTTTTTTGAGTTTAATTTTAAATTTTTTATTCTTTTTAATTTTACCGGCAATAATTTGAGTTGCAAAAGGATTTAGAATAACCCGATCGATTAATCGTTTCAATGGGCGAGCCCCATATTCTGGTGAAAATCCTTTTTCGACCAAATATCTTTTTGCTTCTTTTGTTAATTCAATTGAAATTCCTTTCTTTTTTAATCTTTCTTTTATTGCTTCTATTTGGAGATCAACAATTTTTTCCATATCATTTTTTGAAAGCGGTTTAAAGATAATTATCTCATCGATCCGATTTAAAAATTCTGGCTTAAATTTTGATTTTAAAATTCCTAAAATTTTTTTTTGGTAATCAGATAAAATTTCTTTTTGTTTTTCTTTTTCATCAGAATGGGTTTTAAATCCAATAGAACCACCAGTTTCTTTAAAAAGATAAGTTCCCAAATTGGAAGTCATAATGATGACAGAATTTTTGAAGTTAACTTTTCTTCCTTTGCCATCGGTAAGATGACCTTCGTCTAAAATTTGGAGTAAAAGATTAAATACTTCAGGATTTGCTTTTTCGATTTCATCAAATAAAATCAAGGAGTATGGTCGGTGTCGGATTATATCGGTAAGTTGGCCTCCTTCTTCCCAGCCAACATATCCCGGAGGAGAACCAATTAAGCGAGATACAGAGTGTCTTTCCATATATTCGCTCATATCAATTCTTACCATTGAATTTTCATCATTAAACATAAATTCAGCCAGTGCTTTTGCAAGTTCGGTTTTTCCAACTCCAGTTGGACCTAAAAACATAAACGAGCCGATAGGTCGATTTTCATCGGTAAAACCAACTCTGGCTCTTCTAATTGCATTTGAAACTGCTTTTATTGCTTCATTTTGTCCAATAACTCTTTTGGCTAAAATTTCTTCCATTTTTAGAAGTTTTTTTACTTCGGGTTCTAAAATTTTTGCAACCGGGATTCCGGTCCAAGAAGCAACTACTTTAGCAATATCTTCTTTAGTGATTTCTTCTTTAAAATATCTTTTAGAATTTTTTTTAATTTTTGATTCTAATTCGTTTAGTTTTCTTTCTTTTTCTGGCAAGATAGCATAAATGATTTGAGCCACTTTTTCTAAATTTCCTTTTCTTTCCTCAACTTCCTTTTCTTCTTTTAATCTTTCAATTTCTGCTTTTAATTGATGAATTTTTTCGAATCTTTGTTTTTCTTCTTGGTAAAACTTTTCTTCTTTTTCTCTTTTTTGATATAATTTTTTTAACTCTTTTTCAATTTTTTTTATTTTTGCTAAATTAGATTTTGTTTTTTGTTCTTTTTTTAATGCTTCTTTTTCTAATTCATATCTAAAAATTTCTTTATTTATATTTTCTAAATCTGGAGGCAGAGTGTCTTGCTGAATTCTTAAAGAAGAAGCGGCTTCATCTATTAAATCGATTGCTTTATCAGGAAGAAAACGATCGGTAATATAACGACTTGATAAGTTTACTGCCTCAACGATTGCCTCGTCAGAAATTTTTACATTATGATGTAGTTCATATCTTTGTTTAAGGCCTCTTAAGATAGCGATTGAATCTTTGATTGTTGGCTCGTCAACTATTACTGGTTGAAATCTTCGTTCCAAAGCAGGATCTCTTTCAATATAACGATGATATTCTTTAGTAGTAGTGGCACCAATACATCGCAATTCGCCTCTTGCCAGGGCAGGTTTTAGCATATTAGAAGCATCAATTGCTCCTTCGGCAGCACCAGCCCCAATAACGGTATGGATTTCATCAATAAAGAGGATGACTTTACCTTTTGATTTTTCAATTTCTCTTAAAAAAGTTTTTAATCTTTCTTCAAATTCGCCTCGAAAACGGGTTCCGGCAATCATTGCGCTTAAATCAAGCATTATGATTTCTTTATTTCTTAAAATTTGAGGCACTTCGCTTTTAACAATTTTTTGAGCCAGTCCTTCAACAATGGCAGTTTTTCCAACTCCTGGTTCTCCGATTAAGACCGGATTATTTTTAGTTTTTCGAGAAAGAATTTGAATAATTCTTTTTATTTCTTTTTCCCGACCAATTACTGGATCAAGTTTTTGTTTTTTTGCCATATCGCATAAATTTACTCCGAATCTTTCTAAAACTCTAAATTTATTTTCTGGCATTTCATCAATAATTTTTTCTCCGCCTCGCAATTTTTTAATTATTGAGAAGATTTCATTGTTTTTTATTCCATAGGCGCTTAAAATGCTTTTTGCCGGGGAGGGGATTTCGTTTAATGAAAGTAAAATATGTTCACAGGAGATATATTCGTCTCCCATTTCTTTTGCTTTTTTTTGGGCATTATCTAAAATTTCCATTACCTCTCTTGATAAATAAAGTTGTCCAACAATTCCTCCTCCTAAAAGTTTTGGCAGAGAATTTAATTCTTGATTTATTGATGCCTCAAGCCCGGCTAAATTAACTTTCAAATTTTGCAGAATTGGTAGAATTAAAGAATCTTTTTGACGCAAAAGAGAAGCAAGGATATGGATTGCTCTTAAATCACTATGAGATTTCATAGTCGCAATTTCTTGAGCCATTTGCAATGCCTCTTGGGCTTTAAAAGTAAATTTATGGAATTGCATTTTGCTTATATTTTACTCATTGGTTAATAAAAATCAATATCTGTAAAATTTTATAACATTGTTTACAATAAAAAAGTTTTTTTAAAAAAATATAAAATAGAATTAAGAAAAATAAAAGTTTAAAATATCTTTGATTGTTAAAATCTTATTATGTGTAATGTTATTATAAGGCAGGATAGATATTTGGCAATGAAAAATTATTAAATAAGTTTTTTTAATTTTTAATTTAAAATTTAATGGCAAGTTTTAGATTAAAAAACTGGAAATGAAAAAAAATTTTTATAAAATTTGATTTATGAGAAAGCATTCGCCTGATTTAATTTTTTTAGGACTTTTATTTATTCTTATAATAATTGGGTTTGCAATTTTGTCTTCGGTTTCGGCTCCAATTGCTAAAGTCAAATTTAATAATCCATATTTTTATTTAGAACATCAACTTGAATTTGGATTTTCTCTTGGAGTTTTAGGGTTTCTTTTTGGATATTATTTTTATTATCTTCGATTAAAAAAAATTTCTTTAATTCTTTTAATTTTTAATATCGTTCTTTTGGTTTTAGTTTTTTCTCCATTAGGAATAACTCAAAAAGGAGCCACTCGTTGGTTGAATTTTTTTGGTATTTGGTTTCAACCATCTCAACTTTTAAAACTTACATTTTTTTTGTACCTGTCGGCTTGGCTTTCTTTGCAAGAAAAATCAAAAAGTTTTAAAAAGGGATATTTGCCTTTTTTAATTATTTGTAGCGTTATCGGGTTTTTGCTTATTAAACAACCGGCAACTTCATTTTGCATTTTGACTTTAACTTCAGCCCTGATTTTATATTTTTTAGCCGGAGCAAGGTTTAGTTTTATTTCTTTAACTTTTTTATTGGGTTTAATTATTTTTATGACTTTAATTATTTTTTCTCCTTATCGAATGCGGCGAGTATCTACATTTTTAAATCCAAATGTTGATCCTCAAGGTGCAAGTTATCAAATCAATCAAGGACTTATTGCTATTGGCTCTGGAGGAATTTTTGGAAAGGGATTTGGCAGTTCGGTTTTAAAAAGAAAATTTTTACCAGAAGTAATTTCTGATTCAGTTTTTTCGATAATTTGCGAAGAACTTGGTTTTATAAGAACGATTTTTCTTTTGCTTTTATATTTTATTTTTACTTTAAGAATTTTCAAAATTGGAAAAAGGGCTCCAGATGATTTTTCAAGATACTTTACTTTTTCGGTGGGAATTGTATTTTTGCTTGAAAGTTTAATTCATATTGCCTCTAATTTAGGACTTTTGCCATTTTGTGGGCTTGGTTTGCCTTTAATAAGTTATAGTAGCAGTTCTTTAGTGGTTTATTTAACTTTATTTGGAATAGTAGCAGGAATTTCAAGGTTTACTTTGTAAAAATGTGGATAACTTTACTTGAAATGATTTAATTTTTGATTACCATAATAAGTAAGGTTTGATGCTTGTAAATTTAAAAGCATCAAACTTAACCAAACAATTTCAACTTAAATTGGGATTGTTTGGTAAAGGGCGAGAAAATTTAATTTTTTGTTAAATATGAGTAAAACATTAAATTGGCTTTTAGTTCTTGTTGGAATTTGGTTGATTATTGCTCCTTGGGTGCTAAATTTTAGTGACAATCCCGGAGCAATGTGGAATAGTATTATTTTTGGAGTTATCGTTGGAGTTATTAATTTAGTTGGATCTTTAGGAGGAGGCAAAAAGGAAAAAGAAGAACCTACGGTTTAAAAAAAATCTAAAAGATAGATTTCAATAAACTAAATAAAAAAACTCCGCGCCTTAACCAAGGAGCGGAGTTTTTTAAAATAATTGAAAATTTATGAGAACCAAAGAATTTGATTTTCAACTTCCAAAAGAACTAATCGCCCAAAAACCAATTAAACCAAGAGATTTTTGTAAACTTTTAGTTTTAGAAAGGAAAACTAAAAAAATTTTTCATACTAAATTTTATAAAATTGATGAATTTTTAAAAAAAGGAGATGTTTTGGTTTTTAATGACACTAAGGTTATTCCGGCAAAACTTTCCGGAAAAAAAGAAACTGGAGGAAAAACGGAAATTTTGCTTTTAAATAAAAGGTTTAAATTTTGGGAGGTTTTGGCAAAAAACATTAAAAAAAATTATTTAGGAAAAAAAGTTTTTTTCAAAAAAAATTTGTCGGCTGAATTTAAAAAATTTTTAGGAGGAGGGAAGTGGGAGGTAGAATTTAATTTTAAGGGAAAAAGTTTTTTTGAAATTTTAAAAAAAGTTGGAGAAACTCCGGTTCCGCCATATATAAAAGAAAAAACTAAATTATTTAATTATCAAACTATTTATGCAAAAAAAGAAGGTTCGGTTGCTGCTCCAACCGCTGGATTTCATTTTACCTTTCGTCTTTTAAAGAAACTAAAAAAGAAAGGGATTGATTTTAAATTTGTAACTCTTTATATTAACCTTGCTACTTTTGCGCCAATAAAAACTGAAAAAATCGAAGAACATCAAATGTTTAAAGAAAAAATAGAAATAAAAAAAGAAACCGCAGATTTTTTAAACAAGGCAAGGGAAAATTCAAGAAGAATTATTGCTGTTGGAACCACAGTTGCAAGAACTTTGGAAAGTTTTGCTTATCAAAGTAAAAAAGGTTGGTACATAAAAAGTGGCAAAAAGGAAACTCAACTTTTTATTTATCCAGGATATAAATTCAAATTTGTTGATGCTTTAATTACTAATTTTCATCTTCCAAAGTCAACCTTGCTTTTGCTTGTTTCTGCTTTTGCTTCAAAAAATTTAATTTTTAAAAGTTATCAGGAAGCAATAAAAAGAAAATATAAATTTTTTTCTTTTGGAGACGCAATGTTTATTATTTAACATTAACTCTTCCAAAACTATTAACTTCAATTGTTTTTTCTTCGCTCGGAGAAGAAGTAAAATGAATTTTTATTTGAAACGAAGTTGGCAGTTTGCCGGTAATTTTTTCAAAAGTAATTTCTTTAAAATTTCCTTCTGAAGGATCGGAGAAGTCAATTTCTTTTGGAAGGTAAATAGTTTCTCTTATCGTAGAAGTGCTGTAAGTATTATAAAATAAAGAGAAAAAACTTCTTGAAGAAGTTGGATTTTCAAAATGAACCCCCCAACTGCTTTTATTTTCTTGAACTATTGATTTTGTTTTAGCAAATTCCAAATAAATGGCAATTTTTTTTGCTGTTCCTTCGAGAGATTTTGAATGCCAATAGGAATATAAAGAAAGGGTTCCAAAAGTAGCAATAATTGCAATTAATGAAATTACAATAAGAAGTTCTGCAAGGGTAAAAGATTTTTTCATAAAATTTTTATTCCTGATAGGTTTCATCAATGTTTCTAAAACTAACACAACCCGAATCAAATTTTAATGTTATTGATCCGGTAGGACCATTTCGATGTTTGGCAACAATAATTTCTGCGGTATTTCTTTCTTCAGGAGAAACTAATTCTTCTCTTTTATCTTTATCTTTTCGGTAAATAAACATTACAATATCAGCATCTTGTTCAATTGAACCAGAAGCGCGCAAATCAGATAATCGAGGAATTCTTGCTTCTCTTTGTTCGACTGCTCGGGAAAGTTGAGAGATTGCAATTACTGGTATTTGAAGTTCTCTTGCTAAAGATTTTAAAAATCGAGAAACTTCAGTAGTTTGTTGAACTTCGCTTTCATTAGTGTTTAAGGGCCTGATTAGTTGAAGATAATCAATAATTAAAGCGCCTAATCCATATTCTAACTGAAGTTTTCGAGCCATAGTTCTTACCTGAAGAATATCTAAAGAGGAAGTATCGTCAACAAAAATTGGCGCTTCTGCTAATTTATCTAAGGCTTTTTCAATTAACTTGAAATCCATTTCATCCTGCAATTTTCCGGTTCTAATTCTCCACAAATCAACTCCAGATTGAGACGAAATAAGTCGATCAACAATTTCGTCTCTTGACATCTCTAAAGAAAAAAGACCCACTGGTACTTTTTCTTTCAAGGCAATTGAACGAGCAAAATCTAAAGCCAAGGCGGTTTTTCCAAGCGAAGGTCGAGCCGCAACAATAATTAAATTTGATTTTTGAAAACCAGCAAGCATCTGATCTAAAGCAGGAAACCCGGTTGTTAAACCACGCAATGGCTTTTCTCCCTTATGAAGCCGATCAATTCTTTCAAATGCTTCCTTTAAAGAATCTTTAAGATTTTTAAATTCTTCAATTACTCCTTTTTGAGTTACTGAAAGCACTTCTTGCTGAACTTGATCTAATAGAATTCCAATTTCTTTTTTTTCTTCAAAACATTCTTGAACTATTTTATAAGAAGTTGCAATTAAATTTCTTAAAATACTTTTTTCTTTAACAATTTTTGCGTAATATTCAAGGTGAGATGTTGTTGGCACTAAAGATGTTAAAAAACTCAAATAAGTTAAGCCGCCAACTTCTTCTAAAATACTTTTTTCTTTAAGTTTTGAACTTAAAGTTAAAACATCAATTGGTTCTCCATTTTGATAAAGTTCAAGCATTGTTTTGTAAATTTTTTGATGACTTCCTTTATAAAAATCAGATGGAGATAAAAAGTCAGCAATTTTAATTATTGCTTCGTTATCAATTAAAATTCCTCCTAAAACTGATTGTTCTGCTTCTAAATTATGAGGTAGAACTTTCTCCACTGCTTGAATTTTAAAAAATTTTCTGATAAAATTCAAGCAAGGCGCATGTCTCTTTAGTTGGTTAGAGCGCTCCGACATTTGTTGGAGAGGTCGCAGGTTTTATGAAATACCAACCTGGTGTATATATATATTGCAAAGTTTAAAAAATGGCAGATATTATATTGGAAACACCAATAAAATTAACCGAAGATTAAAAGAACATAATACCGGTAAAGTGAAATCAACTTGCTTTATAAGACCATTGGAGTTGAAAGTTTTTCTTCCTTGTAGTACTCTTGAAGAAGCAAGGCGGGCAGAATATCATTTAAAAAAATACAAAAGAAAAGATATTATTAAATCAGTTATTCAAAGAAAAATGTTTCTCTGGAAACATTGAAAGGATTATGTTTTTTAAATCTCTCTGGGCGCGTGTAGCTCAGTTGGTTAGAGCGTCTCGGTGACATCGAGGAGGTCGCAGGTTCGAGTCCTGCCACGCGCACTAAAATCTAATTTTTGGACTTTGGTAGGTTATTCAACCAAGATCGAACTTATTTTATCAAAAATTCTTAATTGATGGAAGGTATCCGCGCCTTCGGTGCGGATTAACCCCATTCCAGCAGTTTATCTCCTACCAAAAACGAGGCAGATAGAGATTGCAAAAATTTCCATTTTTCTTTTTTAAGGGCGCGCGCAAAATTTTTCAATTAAAAAGAATTTAATTTTTGCTGGCTTTACTTCTTTGCTGACGCAAAGAGAGCTGTTTTTCATTTTCTGCCTACCTGCTTGGGTTTTGTTGCTGAAAAATTTTTGGCGGAAGGGCATAGATTGAAAAAGAAAGAAGGAAGGGAAAAAATAAGCGTGGTAAAATCAGAGGTGTTGCGTTTGCCCCACCCACCCGTGCGCGCGCAATAAAAAGGAAACTCCCTTGATTTGTTTCTGTTGACTCTGGTTGAGAAACTAGTTATCATTGTAGATTGTAGTAAGTAGATTATATAATAAACATACCAAAGTGAAATTTTGTATATTTGCTAGGTAAAAATATGGCAAACAGAATTAGCGGAAATATACGCAGACCACTCCCAAAAGAAAGATATGTCCCAAGATTGCCTATCCAAGGGAGGCGAATTTAGCATTAAATACGATTGTTAAGATAGAGACAAGAGAAAATCTTAACTCAACAAGTGGAAATACTAGCAAAAATTGCTAAAACCATAGGTGTTTCAGTAGCAAATTTATTTAAATAAAAATCATGCAAGCACCAGATAAAAAAACAATCAAAGCATTAGTTCATACTGCGGTCCAATCTTTTGCTCAAGGATTTCAGGCCCGACACGAAGGGGAGGTTGATAATCCGGAAGGGATTATCAATATGAAAATTCATAATGTTTTTATTGAAGCGCTTGGAAAGGAAATACAATACTACACAGCGCTTGTTAGGTCGTTGGATAGTTCGCTCGGCAATATGTTAGAGTCATTGGCTATCAATATTGCTGAACTAACTTTTGAAGTGAAAAGGAATGTTGAGGGGCCATTGTCTATCAAACAAACGAGAATTATTGCAGAGCTTTTAGAAAAATATAAAAGAAGAGAAAAACAACCCAGCGTTGAAGATTACCAGATTTTGCGTTCGGTTTCTATCAATAAAGCCCCAATTAAAAGACATGATAGTGATTACTACCTAATAGATAAAGACACAAACACCCATTATCTTATTGAGCTTAAAATTGGTGGCGATCTTGATAACAAAAAAGCGCGTTCTGAAAAAGAAGCCATTTTGGAGCAATTTGCAATACTTTCTAATGTTTTACCTCCAGAAACTGAAATAAAAATCTTTTTTGCAACTGCTTATAATCGTTATGGTGAAGGCAAACCATGGAATCAACAAAGAGTAAGACAATTTTTTGCTGATGAAGAATTGCTTATAGGAAAAGATTTTTGGAACTTTGTTTGTCGTTCTGAAAAAGGATATCAGACCGTATTAGAGGCATATCGAGAAAGCGCTTATCTGATTAGAAAAGCGCTTGTTTCTATTAAAAGAACTTATCTTGGAGGTAGATTATGAAAGATCAATATAAATTATATCTCGGTGATAGCTATAAATTGATAAAGCAGATACCTACTGCCTCTGTTGATTTAATCCTTACAGATCCCCCTTACAATTTGAGTCCTTATTCAACCGGCAATATCGAATTGTCATGGAGAAAAGATTTAAACAATGATGTTGCCGAGTGGGATAAAGTTGAGTTTAAACCAGAAGATTGGGTTAAAGAATTCAAGAGAGTATTAAAACCTAAAGGAAATATATTTGCATTTTGTAGTTATAATCTGTTAGGTAAGTGGCACGAGGCATTTGATCCAGAATTTGACACTTTCCAATTTATGGTATGGCATAAAACTAATCCACCCCCTAAAGTTTTCAAGGCAGGATTTCTCAATAGTTGTGAGTTGATAGTGTGTATGTGGAACAAAGGACATACTTGGAATTTTACTAACCAAAAAGAAATGCATAATTTTATAGAGGCTCCGATTTGTATGGGCAGAGAAAGATGGAAAAACCCAGTTCACCCAACCCAAAAACCAGTCAGAATTTTGGAGCATATCATAAAGATTGCCTCAAACAAAGGTGATGTTGTGTTCGATCCTTTTATGGGCGTTGGCTCTACAGGGGTGGTAGCCTTAAATTTGGGCCGAAAATTTATAGGGATAGAAATTGATGAAAGATATTTCAAAGCCGCAGAAAAGAGGCTAAAAAACACTGCATCAAAACTAAGATTATTCTAATCAAGCTAATGCTTCTGGGTTATGTTAAGAAGAATTAAAAAAATTAAAGAAGTCGAACTGGTTTATAGATGTTCCGCATATAGAATTGGTAAAATTAACTCTAATTTATGGCTTAAATTGTTATGGCAAATCAACGCTTTCAGATACTCTCCATTCAGTTAAAAACTAAAACTCGAAAATTCTTTCTAATAGAAAATCAATGGTAAGAAAACAGAGGACATATCGAACAAGAGATAAGGTTCGCTGCAAAAACAGATATAGGCGAGGAAAAAGAAATTTTTTGTACAAGGCAAAGATGGAATGCGATAAATTTTGATTTTTCAATAGAAGTTTTTGACTCCCGGTTTATTGAAGATAGTGTTTTTTGATGGTTTAACGATTTTGAGGTTTAATAAAGAAAATTTTACTAATTTACTGATAGGAGAAAGGAGAGAAAAGCGTAGGGATAGGTAAAAAAATAGATGTGCTAAAAAGGGAGTTGCGGGAAGAGACAAAAATTGTTGGAGACTTGAAGGGTTTATTAATTGGTTGAAACAACAAAAGATACTAAAGAATTAAAAAAATCAATTACTGAAAAAAACTAAAATTATACAACTGGAAGAGCCAAACAAAATAAGCATTACAGATTTTCTGCTTCTGATTGAAAAGATAGAAACTTTTATTAAAAAGTTTTAGTGATATTGATAATTTGGCACATAGGCATATAGTTGAATGCAAGAGTATATTAAAC
>JAGGUH010000054.1 GCA_021158645.1 bacterium
ATTTCCCTTTTCCCGCTTCCCATTTCTCGCTTCTCACCTCTCACTTCCCACTTCCTATTCTTAAAAATTTTAGATTTTAGATGTAGATTTTACTTTTTACTTTTTAGATTTTAGATTTGTTGTTTTGAATTTTGGATTTGTTTGTAATTTGGAATTTGTAATTTGGAGTTTTTTTAATAAGGAAAAGACGAAAACTTGCTATGCGGGCAGAGGGAATCGAACCCTCATCCCCTGCTTGGAAGGCAGGTATAATAGCCATTATACGATGCCCGCCCAAATTTTAAAAAGGCCTGGGAGGGAATCGAACCCTCGTAAACGGTTTTGCAGACCGCTGCCTGAACCACTCGGCCACCAGGCCCACTTTGATTTTATTTTACAAAACTAATCCCTTTTAGTCAAACAAACTTTACAAAATTTAACTTAATTTTAAAATCTAAAAAACTTCTGTTTTTAACTTTTGGTAGAATTAAATATGAAAGAAATAATAATTGGAATTTCAATTTTAACAGGAACTATTATTGGGGGTGGAATTTTTGCTCTTCCCTATACCTTTTTTAAAGGCGGATTTCTTTTATCTACAATTTTGCTTTTAGTGATTACTATTTCAATTTGTTTTCTTCATTTATTTTATTTGGAAATTATTCATCAAAATAAAAAACCTCATCGTTTTGTTGGTTATGTTCAAGAAAATTTAGGAAGTAAATTTAAAATAATTGCTACAATTCTTATTTTTGGAAGTTTTTGGGCTTCTCTTTTAATTTATTTAATTTTAGGCGCAAATTTTTTAAGCCATCTTTTTCGGCTTAATTTTAACACCTCGCTTATTTTATTTTTTTCCTTTGGAAGTATTCTTATTTATCTTGGTTTAAGAAAAATTTCTTTAATTCAAGTTCTGGGTTCACTTTTTTTAACCGGAACTATTGTTATTCTGTTTTTAAAAGCAATTCCAAAAATAAATCCTTCTTTTATTTCTTGCGATATTAATCTAAAAAACTTTTTTCTTCCCTATGGTGCGCTTCTTTACTCTTTATATGGAAGAGCCGCAATTCCGGAGATTTCCAGTTTAATATCATCTTTTAAAAAACAAAAATTTGTTATAATTTTTGGCACTATCCTGCCAGCAATTTTATATTTTTTATTTGTTTTAACAATTTTAGCAACTTCAAAAAGCGTCTTTCCTTTTCCTGAAAAAAATTTATCAAAAATTTTTGGAAAAAATGTGGTTTTTTTATTTAATTCTTTTGGTTTCTTTTCGGTTTTTACCTCGTTTCTTATTATTGGCTCAAATCTAAAAGAAACATTTTCTCTCGATTTTTCTTTATCTAAAAATCTATCATTTTTTTTAACAATATCTGTGCCTTTATTTTTTTATTTTTTAGGAGTAAATAATTTTATTAAAATAATTGATTTTTGTGGCGGAGTTTTTATTGCTATTAATTCAATTTTACTTCTTTTAAGTTATCTTAAGTTGAAACAAAAAAGATATCCTTTGATTTTGCCGTACCTTTTGATTTTTATTTTTGTTTTAGGGCTTTTATGGCAAGGGTTTAATCTATTTAAAATAGTAACTTATTGAAAACTAATTTAATCTAAAAGAATTCCTTTCCCTTTTTTTGGAATACCACAAGCATTTCCTTCGTCAACATCTAAATGAAGAGCAAGATTGAAAGATTTTTTGACTCTTACGATAACATTTTCAAAAATTAAACTTCTTTTTCCTAAAATTTTAATCCTTACTTTTTCTTTGTTTTTTAATTTCAACTTAATTGCCTCTTTGTCTGAAATATGAAGATGTCTTAAAGGAATAATAACTCCATTTTTTAATTTTATTTTCCCATTAGGACCAGCAATTTCAATTCCAGGAGTGTTTTTTAAATCTCCTGAAATTCTAAATACTGGCTTAATACCTAAATAAATAGCATCAGTCAAAGAAATTTCAACTTGGGTTTTTTGGCGAAATGGATAAACAATCCTTACATTTTTTAAACTTTTGTCTTTATAAATTAAATCGACGGTTTCTTTTGCCGCAATTTGATTTTGAGAAAGTTTTCTTAATGGAGTTGGATTTTTTTTACCAAAAAGTTTCTCAAAATCCTTTTGAGTTAAATGAAGATGTCTTGCTGAAATTTCAATTGGAATAATTTTTTTCATTTATATAGCGGCGGGAGTGGGATTTGAACCCACGATGTTTTGCACCCCGACCCCCGGCTTAAGACACCTTCGGTTTCTTACGTCGCTCGCTTCGCTCGCTCCTATTTTTCCACTACGGGGTGCAAAAACGTGGGTAACGCTTGGATTCTTATTTCCCACTTCCAATCACCAATTCCTATTAGTAGCGGCGGGAGTGGGATTTGAACCCACGATCCGAGACAATCGGATACCTGTTTTCGAGACAGGCCCGTTCAGCCACTCCGGCATCCCGCCAAAGTAACAATTTATTATATTTTAAAATAAAAAAATTTAAAAATCAATTTAATCGAGAATTTTTAATTATTCTAAAATTAAAATTTAAAATTTTTTTAATTCTTTTAGTTTAACTTAAAATCCTAATTTTTTATGCTGTTATGTAAAAATAAAATATATTTAAAGCAGACAAAACGCTTTTTAAAGATAAAAAAAATTTATAATTGAATTAAAATTATTGAAAAAATTGTTTAAGAACTTACTCCGAGTTTACTCGGAGTTTACTCCGAGATTACTCCGAGTTTGCTCGGAGTTTGCTCGGAGTTTGCTCGGAGTAAACTCGGAGCAAATCTTAATACTATATTTTTATTAGAATTAAAATTTCTAAATACAAATTCCTAAAAATTTTAATTTTATTAAGAATTATAA
>JAGGUH010000009.1 GCA_021158645.1 bacterium
AAATTCCATTCCCGCATTTAACGCATATTAGTTGATGGCCAGACGAACCCGAAATAGATTTGCAACTACCATCTTCTTGCATTTCATAGTTCCATCTCGGAGATAAGCCAACGCAGCATTTATTTCCGTCATTTGGAAACAAAGTGCCTCCTTCCGGAATACACTTTTTGCTGGTTTGTTCTTTAATGATAAATTCGTTGGAGTAAACAGAGTATACTTTCCCTTGACATTTACTATCTTTAAAATAATCTATCTTCACTTTGTATGTGCCGGGAGGGGCATTTTGATAAGTATGCAATTCAACTATATCTTTGCCGCACCTTACTCTTTTTTTAACTTTCATCTTTTGATCCCAACTTTTCTCTAAAATGTTATTAACTTTTTTACAGTAAGGAGAATGTGCCTCCCTACATATGGATTCGATAATCCCATCTCTACAGCTTACTTTATGACACCCTGCCCAATCACCTGCAGGAATCAATTCCCAATTTCCATCAACCAATCGATAATAAGAGACTCGATTATTGTAATGTTCAAAATATAAAGTATTGCCATTAGTATTAAGAATGATTTTTACCTCTTCTCCCCGTTCATACTCTGTTTTGTCAGTGGTAATGGCAACTTGCCTTTTTTTAACTCCGCATCCTCTTTCAGAATCGATTCTTTGGCATTTATTATTAACACAGGCACATCTCTCTTTTCCTGTATACTCACACTCCCACTTATACTTTTTTGATTCAGGATTCTTTTTCCATTCCTCATACCATTCTTTATTTACACAAATACCAAATCCTTCTGGATCATTTCCTGAAAGAACACAATCAGAATCAGTTTGGCAGTAGCGCTTTAAAGGCAGGGTAGGTTTAGAATAATGTTTCCAGTTCAAGACACTAATAAAACCTCCGGCTACTAAAACCCCTATTAAAATTATAATTAAAATTTTCTTGCTCATCTTAAATTTATTAAACAAAAATTATTAAATTTGCAATTACTCCAATTAAAATTCCGATGCCAAGAGAAGTATTTATTCGCAACTTGTAAGATCTTCTCTTTTATTCCTATACTCCCTCTTTTGAATCTGGTATTGAACACACAACTATTTCAGAAATTTAAAAGTTGAGAGTATTTCGTCAAAAACTTTAGATTCTTCTGTTGGATCAAAATTTGGCGGCGGAACATCAAAAACACCGGGGTTGGCAACTGTAAAAACAAAATTTAGACTAATACATCGATTTCTTCTCATTGTAATATAGCTTATAAAATGGTCACATTGACCTGTGCCACAATCAAATCCCTTCTCCTGTTTAAATTCAATATTGTTAACATAGATAGTTTCTCCTTTAGTGATATTTAGTGGATATACACCTAAAGGATTAGAGCATTTTTCTGGAATAGCTCTTTTTGCAATTATTATCAACTTTTTATTCCTTAAGAGAGTCCCTTGAGAAAAAGGAAGTCTTATACTTGCAGAAACGTATTCTTCTTTTTTAGTTTCTCCCAAAAACTCACCTTCTTTTGGATACTTTATCTCGAATCCATATTTTTCGTTCCTATAAGTTTTCCAATCAGAGGCATTAACTATGGTATTATTTTGCACAGTGTTATTTTGCGCCGGCAACTTACTTTTCAAAAAGACCACAAAAATTATAACTATTATCCCAATTATTAGAATTAAATAAAAACTTTTTGATATTTCATTTAATCTCATTGTTTTTTATTTTTTCTCCCTTATTTTTTTGATAAAAAGAGGAGTTGAAATTTTCTAATATCTTCCCGGCCTTCCAATGGTTACATTTTCTAACACCCCTAAAATTTCACCGCTTTCAGGATCAAGGACTGCCACAATATTTTCATCTTCTGGTCCTATAAAATAATACACCAGCCATAATTCCATTATTCCTGTAGGAGGATTTAGGCCTAAGGCTTCGTAAAGATATTTTTGTTCTCTCTTTTTTTGATAATAAACTATAAGAGGACTCTTGGGATGATCTGTTACAAGCCTTGCATGAGGAGGTCGAATGATAGACTTATAGCCCAATTCATTTGCTTTTTTTATTGCGGCTTCAGCAGTCAACAAAGCATTCTCAAATTTCTCTTTAATGATAAATTCGTTGGAGTAAATTGTTATTCGTTTTTTAAAATACCGGTCAAATCTTGAAATATTTTCCAGAGAATAATAGAAGATAATCCTATATTTTCCAGAATCTGCTGTTTTCCTTTTATATCCCTTAGATTCTTCAGAAATCCAAACATATCCATCCCATATTTCTTCTAATTTTTCCTTTGGTTCTAACTCAGTAAATCCAAAATCACTAATTTCACATACTACAAATGGATGATAATCTACCTTTTTCCATTTTCCCTTTGCAAATTTCTCCAATTCCCAAAATGAGCTTTTACATCCATCTAATCTCTTTGCATACCAGATTGGTTTACCAAGATTATTTATTGCTATAATCTTTACCTCTTCCCCTTGCTCATACTCCCGTTTATCTGTTTTAATAGTAATACCGCAATCCTCAGGGCAATTGCATTTATTCTCATCAAAGTTATTTATTGTCTCACAAATTCCATTGCCGCAAGGCATACAGGTTAGAAACGGCCCTCCTTTTACTCGCTCGCATTCGCCTTTTTCATTCACTTCAAATCCAGCCAAAGGTTTTAATCCTTCGCAACAGACATCAGGAAGATATTTA
>JAGGUH010000042.1 GCA_021158645.1 bacterium
ATTTCATAAAAAATGTTTTCCTTATCAAGATATTTTGGCGCTTTTTTGATTTTTCCTTCAACTTTAATTAAATCTCCATAATCTATTTGATAAGAATTTGATGCTTTTAATAAAATTTTTCCTTGAGGTTCTTTTGAAGAAACCTTTACTAATTGATAAAATTCTTTCTTGTTTGGATTCTCAATTACTTTCCCAACAAAAAAAATTTTTTTTCCAAGAAATGAATGAAATTTACATTTTGAAAAACTCCTATAGGAATAAAAATAAAAATAAGAAGCGCCGCAAATTATCATTAAAGAAAAAAATCCCAAAAAATAAATTGGGATTTTTCTAAACTTGAAAGAAAAAATAAAAAATAAAACCGAAACAATAAAACAAATTATCAAAACAAAATTGAGATTAAAAGACGCAAAGAAAATACCAATAAAAAATCCAATGATAGCCCAAAAAAATATCTCTGCTTTTGGCATATCTTAAAAATACCCAAAAATTAGAAACATTGAAACGCTAAAAGATGTTAAATTTATTTAACTTCTAAAATTAGGCATTTCTTTTTTCCTCGTGGAGTTTCAACCACAACTTCATCTTTTGGCTTTTTTCCAATTAAAACTCTCCCCAAAGGGGACTCATTTGAAATCAAGCCCTCTTTAGGATTACTTTCTTCCTTTCCTACAATTTTAAATTCTTGTACTCTTCCTCCAATTTTAAGTTTTACTCTCGAACCAAACTGAATTCCTGAAAATTTTGTCTTGGATTGAGATTCGGAAACAATTTTACTTGTTTTTAAAATTCTTTTTAATTCAGAAATTCTTCTTAAAAGCATTCGTTCATCTTCTCTTGCCTGTGCATAAGCAGCATTTTCTGATAAATCTCCCTGCTCTTTTGCAGCTTTAAGAGATAATGAAATTTTTTTCATTTCCTCACCTTCTAAACGTTCCAGTTCTTTTTTTAATTCTTCATATTTTTTCTTTGAAATAAGTCCCATTGTTTTAAAATTTCATAAACTATTGGCAAGGTATTTAATTGACCCCATTTAGCATCCTCGACTAATACTAAAAATGAAATTTTTGGATGAGAATAAGGAACTGCACCAACAAACCAGGAAAGATATTTTTCTTTTCCAACTTGAGCCGTCCCTGATTTTCCAGCAATCTCAAGACCTAAACTTGAAAGATAATAACCAGTTCCATAAGGCCTTGCAACAACATCCCTTAAACCATCTTTTATTACTTCAAAAAATTCCTTTTTAAAATAAACTTTTTTTATTAATTTCTTCTTCTCATCCTTTAATAAATGGGGTCTAATAATTTTTCCTTCGTTAAGCAAACTATTAAAAGCAATTAAAAGTTGAATTGGGGTTACAAGAAGTTTGCCTTGACCAATTGAAAGATTATAAGTATCTCCTAAATACCAGTTTTCTTTAATTTCAGGAACAAGCCCTGATTTTTCTTCTAAAAGATCAATGCCAGTTTTTTTTCCAAAATTAAATTGTTTTAAATGTTTAATAATTTTTCTTGCTCCAAGTCCTTTAATGTTTTTTCCGCCACCACCAATTAAATAAAAATAAATATCACAAGAAACTGCTAATGCTTTTTTTAAATCAACAATTCCATGGATTTTCCAGTCATGAAATAAAGTAAATTTATTCGGATGATATGGATTTTTTATTTTTAAATATCCAGGGCGATCATCAATCAAAGTTTTAGAAGTTACAATTCCTTCTTCTAAAGCCGCAATCCCTAAAAATGGTTTAATGGTAGAAGCTGGAGGATATTGTCCGCTTATCGCTCTATTATACAATGGATAATCTAAATTTTCAAATATTTCTTTAATTTTTTTTGAATCTCCCTCAATAAAGATATTATTATTAAACGAAGGAGCGCTTACCATTACTAAAATTTCTCCAGAGTTACTATCCATTATCAAAACAACGCCTTTCTTTGAATTAATTGCTTTAAGCCCTTTATTTAAAGCATTAAAACTTACTTTTTGCAATCTGCTATCAATTGTTAAATAAAGATCTTTTCCTTTTTTTGCTTTTTCGATTAAAATTTCTTTCCAACCGTCATTTTTTTTCCTTTCAATAATTTTTTTTCCGGGAATACCACGAAGTTTGTCTTGGTAAAAAGATTCAATTCCCGAAGCACCAATCATTTCTAAAGGAAAATATCTTTTTAATTCTTTATCATTCGGTTTTCTTAAATAACCAATTATATGAGAAAAAATTTCTCCATCAGGATATTTTCTTTTAAAACTTTTCTCTAAATAAAAGCCGTTTAGGTCCAAAGAAGAAATTTTAGCAGCTTCCTTTAAACCAATATTTTCTTTTAAAAGAATTTTTTTTCTTTTACCTCGACTTTCTTTTATTTTTTCAATTAAATTCTCGTCTTTAAAGAAATCACTTAAAAAATCCAAATTTTTTTTCTCGAAACTAAACTCATTTGGCAAAAACCATAATGAAAAAGTAATCTCATTTTCAGCAAGAACTTCGCCGTTCCTGTCAAAAATCCTTCCTCTTTCTGGCAAAACCGGAAAACTTCGGGAAATGTTTAAAATTGCCTTATCTTGGTAAATTTTAGCATCAATTATTGAAATTTTAAAGGTTATCAAAAAAAACAACCCGGCAATTATTAAAAATAAATTTCTTAAATTTAAAAAAATATCAAAATTTAATGGTGGCTCAATTTTTTTCTCTAAAAAATCTTCTTTCTTTGAAAAAAGAATTTCTTCGGGTTCAATCTCGATATCTTTTTTGTTTTTTTTAAAAAGCCTCATAACCCTAAAACTTTTAGTCCTGGAAGTTTTTTTGAAGTAAGAAATTCAAGCATAGCCCCGCCACCAGTAGAATAAAAAATTTTTGAATTTTTTTCAATGCTCTTTGAAGAAAAAATTGAAAGAGTTTCTCCTCCACCAACAACACTAAACTTATTTAATTTTTTTATTATTTTCGCCATCTCAATTGACCCAAAAGAAAATCTCTTATCTTCAATTAAGCCCATTGGACCATTCCAAACAATTATTTCTCCTACCTTCAAAATTTTTTGATAAAAATCTAAAGTTTTCTCTCCAATATCTAAAATTTTAAAAGAAGAATTATTTTGTTTCAACAAATCACTTAAAGTTAGATAGATTTTTTTATTTTTTGAAATAGCATAAAAATCAATTGGCAAAATTATTTTAGATTGTAGTTTTCTTGCCGATAATAAAAATTCTTTATCAACCAAAAAACGCCCAACATTAAAACCTTTTACTTTTAAAAAAACAATTGCTAAAACTCCGCCAAGCAAAATTGCAGAAGATCTCTTTTTCCAAAACTCAATTAAAGGAACTTTTGTGGAAATTTTTGCTCCTCCTAAAACCAAAATTATTGGCTTTTTGCAAGAATTTAAAACTTTTGATAAAACTTTTATCTCGTCTTTTAATCGAAACCCATAATAATTTTTCATTATTTTGGGCAAAGCATAAACTGAACTATGCTTTCGATGACAAACTGAAAATGCTTCAGAAACATAATAATCAGCCAACTCTTTTAATTTTTTTGCGAAATCTTCTGAATTCTTTTTTTCTTCTTTATAAAATCTTAAATTTTCTAAAAGCAAAATTCCGCCAAAATTTAATCTCTTAATTTTTTCTTTAACTTTCTCCCCAATACAATCATCAACAAAATTTATCCTTTTCTTTAAAATTTTTTCTAAAAAAGGAATTAATTTTTTAGTACTCAACTTAGAAATTCTCCTTTTTGGATTTCCAAGATGAGTTGCCAAAATTATTTTGTGGTTATATTTTGATAAATAATCAATAGTTCTTTTCGCCGTTTTTATTCTAAAATCATCAAGAATTTTATCTCCTTTAAATTTTACATTAAAATCCACTCTTAGAAATACCCTTTTTTTCTTTTCCTTTAATCTTTCTATTACCATTTCCTTTAATGTTTTTAATTTTAAAAAAAATTACAAAATCCTTTAAAAAAGTTTTTTTAAAGAAAAATTTCTCTAATTTTTTTCTTTTTTACGCCTTCAATTATAACTCTTTTTCTTTTTTTGTCTAACTATCATTTTACTTTCTTAGATTTTAAAATCATTCTCAATCTCCGAATATCTTTAATTTAATTCCTTGCTAACTACCATAAAAAAATCCCAATCAAAAAATTTTCTTATTTCTTTTTTTTATTGTAAAAAAGACAGATAAAAAACCTCGCAGTTTTTATGGAAAAATATTATTTAACTTCAAATATAATTATTTAAACACAAATTAAATTTTTTTAAGAAAGCATTGAAATAATTTCTTTTTCTTTCAAAGATGCCCTCCCCACTAAAACTCCGTCAATTTCTTTTTCTTTTAAAAATAAAAAAATGTTTTTAGAATTTATTGATCCGCCATAGAAAAAAAGCAAAGAAGAAAGTGGCAAAAAATCTAAAAGAATTTTTTTAAGATAACAAATTGTTTCCAAAGCATCTTCAACTTTACAAGTTCTTCCAATTCCAATTGCCCAAATCGGTTCATAAGCAACAATCAACCGGAAATTTTTAAATTTTAAATTAAAAACTTCTTTCAAAGAACTTAATAATTGATTTTTGAGAACTTTTTTGGTTAAATTTTTTTTTCTTTCCTCTAAAGTTTCTCCAATACAAAAAATTGGAATTAATTTATTCTCAATCACAGACATTGTTTTTTTTGCAATTTCTTCATTGGTTTCTTTAAAGTATCTTCTTCTTTCAGAATGGCCCAAAATCACAAATCTTGCTCCTAAGTTTTTAAGCATCTTACAAGAAATTTCTCCGGTAAAAGATCCTTTTTCTTCCCAAAAACAATTTTGGGCTCCAAATTCTATTTCTTTAAACTCTTTTATTAAATTCTCCAAGTAAACAAATGGTGGACAAATAACAACTTTAAAATTAGAATTTTTTTTTGCTTCTCTAACTGCCTCTGCCAACCTTTTGGCTTCGTTTTTGCTTCCCGGATTCATTTTCCAATTAAAAACAACCATCTTTTTCATTTTGATTTTAAAAAATTGACTGATTAAAAATTTCTATTAATCCTCCCAAAATACAAAGTCCTCCAAATATTAAACAAAATTTAAAAAAATTTAATTTTAAAGAAAGTTTAAGCAAAAATTTTAAACTTAAAATTCCACTCAAAAAAGCAGCAATTAAAGAAAAAAATACTCCTTTTGAAAAAAGAAGGGGTTCCTTAAAGGATAAAAAAATACTAGAAATTAAAACCACTGGAGCCGATATTAAATAAGAAAACCTCAAAATTTCATTTGGCGAAAATTCTCCAAAAGAAAGACCAAAAATAGTGGCTCCAGATCTCGAAATGCCAGGAATTACCGAAAATCCCTGTAGAATTCCGGTTAAAATTGCCAACTTTTTAAAACTAATTTTAAAGAAAAATTTTTTCTTATGGAAAAAACCAGTAATTAGCAATCCAATACCAATTATTATTAAAAACCATTTTCCAAAAACAATTTCTTTTATTAAAAAATAAAGCAAACCTCCAACAATAAGAGAAATCAAAGTAATAATTGTTAAAAATTTAAAGGTCTTTTTATCTTCCAAAAGAAGAATTTTTTTCCAGTCCTTATAAAAATAAACCAAAACCGCAAAAAAAGTTCCCAAATGTAAATACAAAGCCAAATCAATCGGATTAATTGTTTTCAAAAAAAATGAAGAAGTTAATGCTACAATTCCTTCACTAGATATTGGCAGCCATTCAAAAATTCCCTGTAAAATTCCTAATAAAAGATATTCCTTCATTTAAAATTAATTTTATCAAATACAGAAAATCTTTTTTATACTCTTTGACTAATTTTTTAAATAAAAAAACAAGATTGATTCTCTAATCAAAGAAATTACGACCTGATAAAGATATCCTTTACTCATAACTAATTTTAAAATTTTCTCAAATTAATAAAAGTTTTAAAGACCTTTTAATTTATACTTTCTTTTCTTCTTTAACAAGTTTCTCAAATTCTTCTTTTTCGATGGTCTCTTTTTTAATTAAAAGTTTTGCAATTTTATCTAAAAGTTTTTTATGTTTTTTTAAAATTCCAAATGCTTCCTTATAAGATTGATCAATAAACCTTTTTGTTTCTTTATCTATTTTAGCAGCAACTTCATCAGAATAATCTTTCTCTACAGAAATTTCTCTTCCTAAAAATACTGGTTGAGAAAATCTTCCTAAAGCAATTGGACCAAAAGATGACATTCCATATTTTGTAACTAATGCTCGAGCAATATCAGTTGCTTCTCTCAAATCACTTGAAGCGCCAGTAGTAATCTCTCCAAAAACAAGTTTTTCTGCCGCATAACCACCAAGCAAAGTAGCTAAATCAGCCAAAAATTCGGTTTTAGTTTTGAAATGTTTCTCTTCTTCAGGGAGTCGCAAAGTATAACCAGCGGCTTTTCCCCGAGCAATAATTGAAATTTTTTGGACTTTAGATGAAGAAGGAGTAAAAGTCGAAACAATAGCATGTCCGGCTTCATGGTAAGCGGCAATTTTTTTCTCTTTCTCTGATAAAAGAAAACTTTTTCTTTCCGGTCCTAAAAGAATTTTTTCAATTGCGGCTAAAAATTCTTCTTGGGTAACAACTTTTTTATTTTTCCTTGCCGCAATGATTGCCGCTTCATTAACTAAATTTTCTAAATCTGCTCCAGAAAATCCAGGAGTTCTTTCAGCAATTGTTTTAAAATTAACATCACTTGCCAAAGATATGTTTCTAATATGAATTTTTAAAATTTCTTCTCTACCTTTAAGATCTGGTAAATCTAAAACAATTCTTCGATCAAACCTTCCGGGTCTTAAAAGCGCTGGATCAAGAATATCAGGTCTGTTTGTTGCTGCAATAACTACAAGACGATCTTCTTTTTCAAAACCATCCATTTCTACCAAAATTTGATTTAAAGTTTGTTCCCTTTCATCATGGCCGCCACCAAGTCCAGCGCCTCTTTCTCTTCCAATAGCATCAATCTCATCAATAAAAAGAATTGCCGATCCTCTTTTTCTGGCTGCTTCTTTTGCGGTTCGAAAACAATCCCGAACTCGACTTGCACCAACTCCAACAAAAAGTTCAATAAATTCAGAACCAGAAATATGAAAAAAAGGCACCTGAGCCGTGCCGGCAACAGCCCGTGCCAAGAGCGTTTTTCCACAACCTGGAGGTCCTACCAATAAAACTCCTCTTGGAATTTTTGCCCCAATCTCCAAAAATTTTTGCGGATGTTTTAAAAATTCAACAATTTCATAAAGTTCTTCTTTGGCTTCTTTAAGATTAGCAACATCATCAAAGGTAATTTTATCTTTTTCTGACTGAAATTGTTTGAGGCGAGATTTTCCAAAAGAAAATGCTTGACCAGCTCCCTTTTGCGCCTGTTTAAAAGACCACCAAAAAAACAAAGCAAGAAGCAATATTGGAAGTATTGAAGGAAGAATAAAACCAAGCCAAAGACCTAATTGAGAAGCGCCTTTTAATTCAATTTCAACATCTCTTAAACTTTCCGGTTCTACTCCCAAATTTCTTAAAGTTTGAGTTATACCTTCTTCTGTCTCTTTGGAACTAACAAGGATAGTTTTATCTTTTAAAATTGCTTCAACTTTATTTCCAGAAACAATAATTTTTTTAACATTTCCTTCGTTAATTTCTTTAGCGATTAAATTAATACCGACATTTTTCATTTCGGATCTTGTCTCGATACTTTTTCCTGAAAAAAAAGAAAAAATTATTCCGATAATAAAAAGAAATATAACAACCTCAATTATATGTTTTATTACATCTTTCATTTTGTTTTAGATTATATTAAATTTTATCAAGTTTTTCAATAGAGTAAAATAACAATATCAAAATTCAAAACCCCAAACAAACTCTAAATGTCAAATTTCAAATGTCAAATGACAAATCTAATTTATTGTTTTATTATTTATTAACGAGTTAACGGGTTAACGGGTTTTCAA
>JAGGUH010000046.1 GCA_021158645.1 bacterium
AAATTTCAGTTCCATCTCCCAAAAATTGAATAATTATTTCTTTTAAAGGTCGAATTAAAGAAACATCGTAAATACTGGTTTTGTCTTCTAAAATCATTAAAAGGCGTTCCAATCCGAGACCATTACCTAGAGTTCCGTTAATTGTAGAATGTACATTAAAAGAACCCCAATAAATATAGTGATAATCTACTTGAGAGCCAATTTCTATATATTTTCCATCAATAGTTTGATAATATACTTCAAATCCTGTTCCTCCAGGTGCTCCTGGAATTCGAGCGATAAATAAATTTCTTCGCCCAGTAGTTTTTTTTACTCTTTCTTTTCCTATCAATTGAACCCAACATTTATAAATTTCTTCCGTTTCTTTCTCGGTTAAAGATTGGTTTTCAAATTTACATTTTTTTAAAATTGTCACCAATAATTTTTCTTTCTTTAAATTAAGAAGTTTAGTAAGAATCTCAAAAAATAATTTTGTAGTATCTGACTTAGGAAGTTTTTTATAATCTCCATATACCTGAAAAGCAAACATTTCAAAAAAACTTAAATGTCTATTGCTTAACCCTATTCTTGAACTATCTGCTTCTCTTAGACATCTTTCCAAAACGGAAAATTTTCTAATCGGATACGATGTTTTTTCTTTTAATACAGGGTCAGTAAGATGGTGCCCGGCACTTGGATTGAATTTTCCATAAGCTTGGCGAGTACATAAAAGGCCAGCCGGCTCTATTGGCGGAAATTCATCTTTAAGATAATCAAATAATTTTTGAATTAAAGTTTCAACTTTCATTTTTCAGTTAAAAATTAGAGATTTCAAAAATATATTTAATTAAACCCAATCTCCTTGCTTACGTGCTTTAAAGCACGTAAGCAAGGAGAATCTTTGTGGAAAAGGTTTTTTAAAATTGATCTCTCAGAATTTTATCCATTTCTTTGTAAATTTTAGATTTTTTATTTAATTTCTTCAATCCTTTAAAAAGTCTTTCTTTTTCTTCTTTGGTTAATTTTTTTCTTTTAGAATTCTTTCCACTTAGAAGATCAGGCCAAAAATATGCACCATATTTTTTCTTAAAACCTCTTTTTTCTTTTTTTTCTTCCAAAATATGGTCTGATGGTATTTCTTTCTTTTCGCTTCGTTCGGCTACCATTCTAAAACCTTTTCCTGCTTCCTCTAGCCAAGCCGCTACCCGAGCAATAGTGGGCTCTCCTACTTTTAGTTCTTTTTTGATATCTCGATATTTCCATTCTTTCATTAAAAGTTTTGCAATTTTTAATCTTTTTGCCAAAATCATAATTTCGTTTTTAGTAAGAAGATCTGTCAAAAACTCTACCATTTCCTCTAAATTTCCTAAATTCAAAAAAGATTCACAGAATTCTTTTAAAAGAGAAATTTGTTCTTTTTCAGAAAGATAATTATTTTTCATTTTTTATTTTCCTTTTTTCTTTGACCTTTAATTTGCTTACGTGCTTTAAAGCACGTAAGCAAAAAATTATTTTATTAAAGATTTAAAGATTTCTTTGGCGGTTTGGGGATTGGCTTTACCTTTTGTTTTTGCCATCAATTTGCCTACTAAGAAATTTAAAGACATTTCTTTTCCCGATAAATAATCTTTTACCGCTTTAGGGTTTTCCTTTATTATCTCTTTTGCTAATTTTTCTAATTCATTTTTATTTTCAATGACTGAAAATTCTTCTTTTTCAAAAACATCTTCAAAACTATATCCTTTTCCATAAAGTTCTTTTAAAATTTTTTTCGCAATAGGAGAAGTAACTTTTTTTTCATAGAAAGCAACGCAAAGTTTAGCAAACTCTTTTGGTGTCAAAATTAAATTTTTAAAAGAATTTTTGGTTTCTTGAATTAGAGATCTTAAATCTCGCAACATTAAATTGATAATAACTCTTATTAGTCCAGAAATATCCTTTCCTTTTAAAAGATTTTTTGCTTCAGAAACAGTCGCCTCAAAAAAATCGGTTTCTTCTTTTTCTTCAATTAAAATTTCAATTTCTTCTTTTTTAAGAGAAGGATACTCTTTTTCAAATCTTTCTTTTTTCTTTTCTGGAAGTTCAGGGATTTCTAAAAAAATTTTTTCTAAATTAAATTTTTTAAAATCAATTAATGGCAAATCAGGTTCTGGAAAATAGCGATAATCTGATTCTTTTTCTTTAAATCTTTGAGAAAAAGTTTGCTTTTTTTCTGGATCCCAACCTCGGGTTTCTTGAATTAATTTCTCTCTCTTTTTTATTAATTCAGTTTGTCTTCTAATTTCATATTCGATCGCTTCTTCAACTGCCCGAAAAGAATTTAAATTTTTAATTTCTACTTTATATTTTTGGTTTTTAAAACCTAAATTTTGACTTTTTAAAGAGATATTAACCTCACACCTCATCTGTCCTTTTTCCATATTAGCATCAGAAACTTCTAAATATTTTAAAATTAATTGCAGTTCCTGGCAAAATTTTCTGGCTTCTTTTGCAGATTTAATATCAGGCTCAGTGACAAGTTCCATTAATGGTACCCCAGCCCGATTAAAATCAATTAATGATTTATCTTTAAAATGAATTGAGCGAGCAGTATCTTCTTCCAAATGAATTCTTCGGATTCTTATTTTACGATTATCAATTTTTAAAAAACCATTAAAACAAAATGGCAAGTCATATTGAGAAATTTGATATCCTTTTGGCAAATCGGGGTAAAAATAGTTTTTTCGATCAAATTTTGAAACTTCGTTAAACTGACAATTTAAGGCCTTGCCAACTTTTAATACCATTTCAATAGCTTTTTTATTGGGTGAAGGCAAAGTTCCAGGATGGCCCAAACAAATTGGACAAATATTAACATTAGGAAGTTTTTCTTCCGAATCATTTTTACAATCACAAAACATTTTCCTTTTTGTTTTTAGTTCGGTATGAATTTCTAAACCGATAACAGGAAGCATAGAAAAATTTAAAATTTGAAATACAAAATGGCAATTAAAAATTAAATAAATTTTAAATCTCAAAACAAATACAAGCCGTAAAACTTAAAGTGCAAAAAATATAATAGATATACAATAGAATATTCGTTGATATTTATAGAAATTTATTGTTTAAGGAAATTACAATCCACAAACAAATTAAAAATTTTAAACTCAAAATTTTCAATCTTAAATCTAAAATCTAAAATCTTTAATTTAAAATAATTTAAGCGCAAAGCGTAAAGTGCAAAGCGCAAAGCCACAGCGTAAAGCGTAAAGTTAATTCAAGTTAAAATCTCAAATCTCAAAACTCAAATCTCAAATCCACATCTTAAATGTCAAAACTTAAATAAATCCGAATCTCGAATATCAAAATCCGAAACAAATTCAAATTTTCAATTTTTCAAAACAAAGTTAAAT
>JAGGUH010000013.1 GCA_021158645.1 bacterium
CAGAAACCATCGGCTTCATTGTTATCTAATTTTGGATCTTCTACTTCTGCTAAATACAAACTAATAGCACTTCCTAAACTATCTAAATCTTGGAGTCGTTGAGAATCACGGGCTTTTCTTAACATCTCGGCTGGATTAAGTACAACCAAAGTAACAGCGGCTAAAATTGCAATAATTCCAATAACAATTAAAAGTTCAATTAAAGTAAAACCTTTTTTTTCCATAAATTTTTAATTTTCTTTGACCTTTTTGTTGTTTTTTTATTCCTCGACCTTTAAAATATTTTTTACTTTTTTAACAATTGATTCAATCGATTCTTTTGCTTTAACGAAATAATCTTTGACTCCTAATTTTTTTCCCCTTAAAATATCTTCTTCTTGACCCAAATTTGAAAGAATAACCACTGGAATTTTAGAAAGCATTGGATCCTTTTTGATTTCTTCTAAAAGCACAAAGCCGTTTTTATCAGGCAAAATTAAGTCCAATAAAATTAAGTCAATTTTTTTTTCGATTAATAGTTCTTTGGTTACATTTTTTCCGTCAAATACTTGAGTTACTTCAAATCCTTCTTTCTCTAAATTCAATTTCAATAAATTTGATAAAAAAATCTCGTCTTCAACTATTAAAATATGTTTTTGTTTCTTTTCCATTTATAAAAAACTTTATTATTTTTTTAAAAATAGTCAATAGTATTTGATTTTTTAAAAGAAAAACATTAAAATAAAAGAAATAATGAAAAGTTTTAGTTTGATAGAGATTTTAATTTACTCAGTTTTGGTAAGCATTATTTTATTGACAGCATTTCAGATTTTTTCGCCAATTCAAGATACGGCAAAATTTTCCGAATCTCAATCTGAATTTGAGAGAAATTTTAATTTTATTGAAAATACTTTATCCTATTGGATCCGACAAGCAGATTCAGTAATAAATATCAACCCTACCTATTTGGAACTTGCAATGTCTGATATTTCAAATAATCCTACTAAATTTCGTCTTTTGGGAGATAATCTTGAAATTTCTCAAGGTTCTCCTGACAATTGGCAAGTTTTAAATTCTTCTAATGTTAAAGTGTCTCGACTTTTGTTTGAAAAAATAGAAGTTTCTCCTTATCCTCCCTTAATTAGTTTTGAAATTGAACTTAAAGGAAAAATAAAAGGAAAAGAAATTACTCGGACTATTAAAAGCACTGTTGGTTTAAGAAAATAATTTTTTTATTGATAAATTAATTCAATTTTATCTCCTTGATTTATAAAAATTTTTTCAAAATTCTTTTCTACCAATTTTCCATTTAAATAACATTTCCAACTTTTTGAGTTGTTTTTTAATCCTTCTAATGATTCCAAAACAAATCCTTTCTGACTTTTTCTGAATTTAGTTGAAGAAATTTTTTTATCTTCCGCTAAAAATTCTAATAATGTTTTAAGATTTAAACCCTCAATTACTTCTCCTTCAAAAGATCTCTTCTTTCCGTTTCCATAGTCAATTAAAAGATAAGCCAAGGGCTTTTTTTGAAAAGCCCGATTTTTTTCTATTTGAATTTTTGTTTTTTTGTTTAAGAAAAGATTGTTTGTATATTCTAAATAATATTGCTTCCATAAAAAGAGAAAAACATTTCCAAAGAGGGCAAAAATAAAAATAGTCCAAAAAAGAAGACGAGAGGTTTTCATAAAATTTTATTAAATTTTGCGACCTTTTAATAATAAAATTTTAATTTTTTCTCAAAAATTTTGCAAGAGTAATATTGTGGATAAGTTGTTGTTGACAAAATTTTGTTTTTGAATACAATGTGGATAATTGTGGGTATCTGTGGAAAGTTGTGGATATGTTTTTAGGAGAGTATTATTATAATTTAGATTCCAAAGATAGAATTGCAATTCCAGTTTCTTTTAGAAAAAAGTTAGGTTCTCGAGGGGTAATTACTCGGGGCATTGATAATTGTTTGTTTTTATTCCCAAAAGAAGAATGGAAAAAGTTGGTAAAAAAAATTTTAACTTTACCAATTGGTCAGCCAAATTCCAGGGCTTTTATGAGATTAATGTTTGCCGGGGCAAAGGAAGTAGAAATTGATTCTTTGGGAAGAATTTTAATTCCTGATTATTTAAAAAAATTTGCCAAATTAAAAAAAGGAGTGGCTATCTGCGGACTTTTTTCAAGAATTGAAATTTGGGATAAAGCGATTTGGGAAAGATATAAAAAAGAAACTGAAAAAGAATCTCAAAAAATTGCTCAAACCTTAGAGATATGATTCACCAACCAGTTCTTTTAAAAGAAGTATTGAAAATTTTTAATCCGAAACCAAATCAAAATTTTATTGATGCTACTTTAGGAGAGGGGAGTCATAGCATCGAAATTTTAAAAAAAACCGCTCCAAAGGGAAAAATTTTAGGAATTGAATTTGATCCAGTTTTAATTAAAGAGGCAAAAAAGAATTTTAAGAAATTTAATTTAGAAAAAAGAATAATTTTTGTAAATGATAATTTTTCAAATTTAGAAAAAATCATCAAGAAAAATAATTTTTTTAATTTTGAAGGAATTTTGTTTGATTTGGGGATTTCAAAATGGCATTTTAAAAAATCAAAAAGAGGTTTTAGTTTTCAAAAAAATGAAGTTTTAGATTTGAGAATTAATCCAAAACTTCAAACTTTAAAAGGATTCGAAATTTTAAATTTGTGGCAGGAACCAGAAATTGAGAAAATTTTAAGAGAATTTGGCGAAATAAAAAGAGCCAAAGAAATTGCAAGAGATATTGTTAGAAAAAGAAAAATTAAGCCAATTGTTAGCACTTTTGATTTAATAAAAATTTTAGAGAATTTTTCAAAATTTTTAAGAAGGAAAAATCAAAAAATTCATTTTGCCACGAAAGTATTTATGGCTTTAAGAATTGCGGTTAATAATGAAATTGAGAATTTAAAAGAAGGATTAAATCAGGCATTCAAAGTTTTAAAAGTAAATAAAAAAATTGTTGTTATTAGTTTTCACTCATTGGAAGATCGAATCGTAAAAAATTTTTTTAAAGAATTAAAACAAAAAAAATTAGTAAAAGTTTTAACTAAAAAGCCGATTGTTCCAAGTATAGAAGAAATTCAAAAAAATCCATCAGCAAGATCAGCAAAGTTAAGGGCAATAGAAATACAAAATAAAAATTACAAATTACAAATAAATTCAAATTTTCAAAACAAAGTTAAATCAAAAATCAAATATCAAAAATCAAAATGAAAAATCAAAAAGAATAAAAAGAATTAAAGAAAAAAGAAAAAGTTTTTATTTTGAAACGACAAATCTAATTTATTGTTTTATTATTTATTAACGAGTTAACGGGTTAACGGGTTTTCAATGTTATAATTTCGAAATCCGAAATTCGAAACAATAACCAAAATTTAAATGTTCAAAATGCCC
>JAGGUH010000036.1 GCA_021158645.1 bacterium
GGGCATTTTGAACATTTAAATTTTGGTTATTGTTTCGAATTTCGGATTTCGAAATTATAACATTGAAAACCCGTTAACCCGTTAACTCGTTAATAAATAATAAAACAATAAATTAGATTTGTCATTTCAAAATAAAAATTTTTTCTTTTTTCTTTAATTCTTTTTATTCTTTTTAATTTTTCATTTTGATTTTTGATATTTGATTTTTGATTTAACTTTGTTTTGAAAATTTGAAAATTCGAATTTGTTTCGGATTTCGATATTCGAGATTCGGATTTATTTAAGTTTTGACATTTAAGATTTGGATTTGAGATTTGAGTTTTGAGATTTGAGTTTTTAACTTGAATTAACTTTACGCTTTACGCTTGAAATTATTTTAAATTAAAGATTTTAGATGTAGATTTTAGATTTTTTTGTTTTGAAAATTGTTTTGTAAGTAATTTAGATTTTTTTAATTGCTTCTTCTATTCGTTTTAAAGTTTCTTCTTTTCCTAAAATTTCGGCAATTTCTTGAGGTGGGGGAGAGGTTTTTTCTCCTGAAAGGGCTACTCTTAGTGGCCAAAAAACAAATCCATTGCCATATTTTTCGGTTAAAGGTTTTAAATTTTCCAAAATTTTTTCCTTATTAAATTCATAAATTTCTTTTTTTAAAAAAGTTTTTTTAACATCTTCTAAAATTTTTTTAACATCATTAAAACTTTGGTTCTTCCATAAAAGAAGTTCTTTTGGATATTGAGGCATTTTAAAAAAATAATTAGTTAATTCTTTAATTTCAGAGATTTTAGATAATCTTTCACAAAAAAGTGCCACAATTTTTTTTAGATAATTAAAATCAACTTCTTTTTCGAAGTAGTTCTGACAGAGTTCGGTTAATTTTTCTAAAGGAAGTTTTCTTATATACGCTCTATTAATCCAATCCAGTTTTTTAAAACTAAAAATTGCTGAATGTTTTTGAAGTTGATTTATTTCAAAAAGTTCAATTAATTCTTTTAAAGAAAAAATCTCTACATCTTCTTTGGGCCACCAGCCAAGTAAAGCCAGATAATTGACGATTGCTTCAGGCAGATATCCTAAATTTTTTAGTTCTTTAATAGAAATGGCTCCGTGTCTTTTTGAAAGTTTAGTTTTATCTTCTCCTAAAATTAAAGGAAGATGAAGATATTTTGGTTTCGAAAAACCTAATGCTTCTTGAAGAATTATTTGCTTTGGGGTGTTTGAGATATGATCTTCGCCTCGAATAATATGGCTAATTTTCATTTCGTAGTCATCAACAACAGTAGTGAAATTATAAAGCGGCTCTTCGAATCCTTTTGAAATAACAAAATCGCCAATTAAATCTAAATCAAATTCAATTTTTCCTCTTAAAAGATCAGTAAAACTTATTTTTTTTGAAGGCACTTTGAGTCGAATAACAAAAGGTTCTTTTTCCGCTCTTTTTAGGGCTTCTTTTTTAGAAAGTTTTCGGCAAACTCCCGGATATTTTGGTATCTGTCCTGCGACAATCATTGCTTGTTTTTGGGCTTCTAAATCTTCTTTTTTACAGAAACAAAAATATGCTAAATTCTTATCAAGAAGTTCTTTTAGATATTTTTTATAAATTTCAATTCTTTCAGATTCTCGATAGGGACCATAATTGCCAAGATAATTTTTTTCAAAATTTAGATATTTTTGATCATAAGTTTGAGCATTGGTTGATTTTAAAACAGGTCCTTCGTCCCAAAAAATTCCAAGCCAAAGTAAAGATTTCAAGATATCTGTTTCATATTCCTTTTTTGACCTTTTTTTATCAGTGTCATCAATTCTTAAAATAAATTTTCCTTTATTTTTTTTAGCAAACAAAAAATTAAACAAAGCGGTCCTTGCTACTCCTAAATGGAAATATCCTGTTGGCGATGGCGCAATTCTGGTTCTAACTTCTTTCATAAATTTCTTTTGCTATTTTTTTGGCGGCTTGAGGCGTAGAAAAACTTCTGGCTCCTTCCTGCATCTTTTTTAATTTATCTCTGTTAAAAATTAATTCTTTGATTTGATAAATTAAAAGATGGGGCAATAAGTTTTCTTGTTCCACCACAATGGCTCCTTTATGTTTGGCATATTCATAAGCATTGTATTTTTGGTGGTTTCCAGCCGCGTAAGGAAAAGGAATTAAAATTGAAGGTGTCTTACAGATTGCCAAATCAAAAATTGCTCCTGCTCCGGCTCGGCTTAAAACTAAATCTGCTCCACTTAGTGCTAAATAATATCTCTTTTCTTCTAAAAATCCAAATAAATGATATAATTTTTTTTCTGTTTCTAAAAACTCTTCTAAAACAATTTCAGATTCTTTTTTTATTTCTTCTAAATTATTTTTTCCAACCTGATGGATAACCTCGATATCAGGTAAAAGTTCTCCCAAGATATTAAGTAGAAAAGAATTTAAGGATTGAGCGCCTTGGGAACCACCAATAACCACTAAAAGTTTTTTTCCTTCTTTTAATCCAAATTCCTTTTGAACTTGCTTTCTTAAATCTTCTTTTGAAAGTTTATTTAAATCAGAAACCTCAAATCGAGTTGGGTTACCAGTAAAGACAACTTTTTTTTCTTTAAAATACTCTTTTGTTTTTTGAAAAGATATCGCAATTTTTTTGGCAAACTTTGAAGTAATTTTTGTGGCAAGTCCGGGAACCGAATCTGATTCATGACAAATTATTGGGATTCGATAAAGCCAGCAAACAAAAATTACTGGAATCGAACCATAGCCACCTTTTGAAAAACAAACATCGGGCATAAACCAAAAGAGATACCAAAGACATTCAATAATTCCAAGAATAATTTTAAAAGGAGAAAGAAAATTTTTAAAATCAAAAAATCGGTTAAACTTTCCGGAATAAATTTTCTGACTTGGAATTTCTTCTTTAAAAAATTCTTCAATTGAAAACAGGTCTGGTCCAAAATATCTTAAATCAAGTATGAAATTATTTTCTTGGCTCAATTTTTTTAATGCTCTTGCCACTGCAATTAAAGGAAAAGTATGCCCTCCAGTGCCTCCACCACAAAAAACAACTCTTAAAATTTTTTTATTAACCTTTAAATTGTTTTTTTCCTCCATACTTTCAATTATTTTTATATTTTATATTTTTTCAACTCCCCTTAATATCTTGCTTACGTGCTTTAAAGCACGTAAGCAAGATATTAAATTAAAATTTAAGATGAAAGATATTCTAAAATTTTATCTTTATAAGCAAAGAAGTCAGGAAATCTTTTTTTATATATTTCAACTGCCATCTCTGCCAACTCTTTGTAAATTTCAGGATTAATTCCAAAATAAATAAGAGCGTTAGATAAGTTTTTTTTAAATTTTTTTAAAATTTTTCTTTGAGAATCAGTAAGTTCTACTTTGCTTCTTTCTTTTTCCCAAATTACAAAAGAAATTGCTCTTATGTAATCAGCAATTAAATTAATAGTGTCTTCATATAAAATTTCAGTTCCATCTCCCAAAAATTGAATAATTATTTCTTTTAAAGGTCGAATTAAAGAAACATCGTAAATACTGGTTTTGTCTTCTAAAATCATTAAAAGGCGTTCCAATCCGAGACCATTACC
>JAGGUH010000070.1 GCA_021158645.1 bacterium
CTATTATTTTAGGCTGGCGTCACCCCGGACTTCCTGCATATTCTTTGGGCTATGTTAATCTTTTACAATGGGCTCTTTTGGCGGGTACAAGCGTTCCAATGGCACAGGTAGGCGCTCATCTGGCTCACAAAATTCCGGCTAATTCTCTTAAATGGTTTTTTATTGCTATAATGGTTTATATGGGATTAAAAATGATTGGAGTTTTTACTTGGTTAAATCTTCCATTGTAAAACAAATATTAAATCAAAAAATTAATCTAAAAAAAATAAAAAACTCCATTCAAAAAATGGTTTTTGTTTTTTTAGAAGATTAAATTTATGACCGAAAAGATACAAAGTTTGTCAAAATTTCTACAAAAATGGATGCCAGTTTTGGTTTTAGTTGTAATTTTATCGGCTTTGCTTTTTGGCTATTTTTACCATCAGAAAACGCTTTGGCTAAAAAACATCATTTTACCGGCAATGATAGTGATGCTTATTCCAATGATGATGGGATTAGTAGTAGAAGAACTAAAATTAATGGCTAAAGATAAAAAAGTTTTATTTTTAGCCACCCTGATAAATTTTATTCTCTCGCCTCTTTTGGCTTTTGTTTGGGCTAAATTGTTTTTTTATAATTTAGATCCCAAATTTATTGCCGGCTGGATTTTAAAACTGACAATGCCCTGCGCGGCTATGGTGGTTGCTTGGACCGGTTTGGCAAAGGGCAAAACAGAAACCGCTCTTGTAATTCAGGTTGTTAGTTTTATCTTGGCAGTAATTTTTGTTCCTTTTTGGATGACTATTTTGGTTCATTCTTATATAACAATCCCTGCTTTTTTTATTGTTAAAAAGATATTCTTTATTATTGTTGTCCCGATGGCAATTGGTGTATCTTTGCGAGAATTGTTAATCAAAAAAATCGGTCAAGAAGATTTTAAAAAAGAGGTAAAACCATTTCTGCCTTCTCTTTCTACTTTAGGAATGTATGTTGTAATTTTTTCTGCCATCTCGCAGGAGGCAAAATCTATTTTCGAAAATTTGCACCTGATTTGGATTTTGTTTTTATCAATTTTAATTGTTTATCCATCACTTTTTATTTTTAGTATCTTTTTAAGCCGCAAATTCAAAATAAAATATGAAAACGCCATTGCTTTGGGATATAGCACTACCGCCAAAAATCATGGCATTACTTTAGCCCTTGCTTTTAGTGTTTTTGGAGGATTGTCGATTTTACCTGCCGCTTTTACTCCTATCCTTCAAATTCCTTTAATGATGATAATTTATCATCTATCACCAAAAATTAAAATTTATTTTTCGGATAAAAATTAAACAATAAATAAAATCATCTCTCTAACTTTAATTATCAGATCTATTTTTTCTGAATAAGTTTATTTTGTGAAATTTTGTCTTTGTAAAACTGCCTTAAATTTTCTTTTACCCAATCATAAAAATCAATTTCTAAAAATTCTAAAAATTTTTCAAATTCATCTTTGTCAAAATTTTTGTTTCCTTCTTTGTAGTATTCCCTATAAATATCATAAATTTCGTTGATATTAATTATAGTTTGGTTTTTTTCATAAACCTATTTTGTTTTAAATAAAAATTCTAAAATACCTTTTTCTAACATTGATAAATTAAAAAGATAATCGTTGTGATTAAAAGTTTCTCTTAATGGCTTTGTTGTCGTTTTCCAGCCCATTCCATCAGTAATCCAAATAAATTTATATTTATTATTCAAAACATCAAACAAATTTCTATATTCTCCAGCCGTAGATTTTAACCTCGAACCACTGCCACCATAAAAATTTGTTTCAATGATAAATAATTCCCTGCCATTATCTATAACAAAGTCATAACGACGAGACGATTTATCAACTGGCACATCGTAGCCCAATTTAATAAAACCAAAGGATGTTGCTTAATTTTATCTTTTTAATAAAAAATAATCTACTTTTTCATTAACTAATTCTTGACACATAACTTCATTAAAATCTATTTTCTCTAAATATTTATTTTCTTTTAGCAAATTTCTGAATGCTTCTTGTGAGTTTTTCCCTTTACTCCAACCTAAAATTTGGCAATTTTCAGTTGGCTTATGTTGATTATCTTCTGCGAAACCTTCCTTTGTATAAAAAATATAAATTTTTATTGTTTCCATAATTTTTTATAAATACCTGGTTTAATAAATTCTAATAATCCTAAATCGCGAAGATATTGAAGTTGTTGTCTGATTTTAGGTTTAATATTTTTATTTTCTGGATGAAGTTTTTTCAACCTTTCTTCAAAGTCATATACTTCTTCTAAATTAAAGACATCATTATCTATTTTCAATAAACACTCAAAGACATCTTTCTTCCAAGAAAATAAATTATTGAGAATAGCATCAACACCTCCATTGAATCGTTCATCAACATTTTCATCGTTAAGTATTTCTGAAAATAATTGTTTGTCGCTTAACTTTAATTCTTTCTTAGATTTTTCTTTTGGAATTGATTGTAAAATTTTTTCAGCCTCTTTTAAAATTTCTAAATTTATAAACGGATATTCACTATTGTTAAATATATTTAAATAATCATTTACTACACTATTAACAATTTGTCCTTTCAATAAAACTCCATATTCTAAATTATTTCTTAGTCCCCCTGGGGTTAAATTAGCAGATGTTATAATTGCTTTATCGTCAAATATAAAAAACTTAGCGTGTAAATTATGAACATTCTTTTGTTTTATTTTATGCTCACAAAACATTTTTAGTGCATTTATATCAGATACGCCACGATGAAAATTAGCAATCTTAAATGAATGTATATACTTAATTTCTACATTTCTATCTGCATTGTTTATAATTATATTTGCTGTTTCCTGTTTAATAAAAGGACAGGCTAAATATATTTTTCTTTTGGCTGAATTAAGCAAATTTATAAAAAGTTCTTTCCAGGGAGATTTTATTAAAGTTGCTTCATTCATAATTATTGTAAAATTTACAAATAATAAGTACCGCTAATCCAAATTGTTCCATTTGGTTTTAAAATCCTCCTAACTGCTTTTATCCATTCAAGATGAAATTTAAAATTTTTCTCCAAACCATTACCTAAATCCCAATCCCCTTTTTTAACACTAATCATTCTTCCATTTTGACAAGTAAATGTTCCACTTGAAAGAAAATAAGGCGGGTCAGCAAAAACCATATCAACAGAATTATTATCCGGAAATTCTTTTAACAATTTCAAAGAATCTGCTTGATATAATTCAAATCTTGGCTTTTTGTAATATGGCTTAATAATCATTTTAATAATGGCAATTTTTTATTTTTCAAACCCAAAATATCATAGATAAAAGATTTTTTACTTTTTTTAAAAACTAACTTACTTTTTTTATCAAAAAACTTATTTTTTGACTAATTTTAAATGTTTTTTTCTTTTATTTTTTATTTAATTTTCTAAAAAACAAGTTTTATCTACTTTTATTATTTTTAAAAAAATTTTAGATATTATATCCTTTATTATTATAATTCTTAATAAAATTAAAATTTTTAGGAATTTGTATTTAGAAATTTTAATTCTAATAAAAATATAGTATTAAGATTTGCTCCGAGTTTGCTCGGAGCAAACTCGGAGCAAACTCGGAGCAAACTCGGAGCAAACTCGGAGCAAACTCGGAGCAAACTCCGAGTAAACTCGGAGTAAATTACTGAACATTTTTTTAATAATTTTAATTTAATTATAAATTTCTTTTTCTTTTTTATCTTTAAAAAAATATTTTACTTTTTAAAACTTTTTGTTTTGTAAATTTATCATATCAATTATTGTCTATTTTAATTATAACAAATTCACTTATTTTAAGCAAAACAAAACATTAATTTCATTTTGTATTAAAAAAATTTTATTTTACACGCATTTTGTATTATAAATGACTAATTTCTATTGACTTATTAAAAGTTATCTTTAAACTTTAAAAAAATGATAAATAATTTCTTTTTGCAAGAAAAATTTCTTATTTTGGCTTATGACCATGGTTTAGAGCATGGACCTTCTGATTTCTTGAAGAAAGAATTTAGTCCTGACTTTATTTTAGAAATTGCTTCAAAAGAAAGAGTTTCGGCAGTTGTTCTTACTCCCGGAGTTGCCGAAAAATTTTATCCAAAATTTCAAGCCGAAGTTCCTTTGATTTTAAAATTAAATGGAAAAACTAATTTTTTTAAAGGAGAACCAGTTTCTTTAGCATTTGCAAGTGTTGATCTGGCAAAAAAACTTAATGCAGTTGCGGTTGGTTATACTCTTTATCCTGGTTCTAGATATGAAAGTTTAATGTTTAAAGAGTTTGGCAGAATAAAAGAAGAAGCCCATCAAAAAGGTTTAGGAGTCATTGCTTGGATTTATCCAAAAGGAAAATCTATTGAAAACGAAGTTGACCCAGAAATAATAAAATATGCTTCTCGAATTGGCCTTGAATTGGGAGCGGATTTAATCAAAATAAAATATCCTTCAGAAAATATCTTTTCCTTGAAAGCATTTTTTGAAGAAATTAGAAAAATTTCACCAAAGGTAAAAATTGCTTTAGCGGGAGGTAAAAAATTAGAAGAAGAAGAATTTTTAGAATTAGTAAAATCAGCGATGGAATCAAATCTTAACGGAATTGTTGCTGGAAGAAACATCTGGCAAAGAGACAATCCTTATTTAATGATAGAAAAAATTAAAAAAATAATTTTCAAAGAAAATGAAATAATTTAATTATGGCTTTAAATGTTTTTTTAAGAAATAAAACTGGTAAAAAAGTAAAAAGTTTAAGAAGGGAAGATAAAATTCCAGCTGTTTTATATGGTCCTGGTATAGAAGCAAAAAATCTTTTTGTTGAAAAAAAAGATCTTCAAGAATTATTAAAAAAATCTAGCGAAGGAGAATTAATCTCATTGCTTTTAGAAGGAAAAGAAATTCCGGCTTTAATTAAAGAAATTCAAAGAGATTATCTTAAAGATGAAATTTTACATCTTGATTTTTATCAACCACCGTTAGATAAACCAATAGAAACCGAAGTAATGTTGGAATTTATAGGCAAAGCGCCGGCAAAAGAAAAAGGCGCTGTTATTCTTAAACAAATTAATGAAATTCCGATAAAAGCATTGCTTTCAAAACTACCAAAGTCAATCAAAATTGATCTTTCTCTCTTAAAAGAAATTGGTGATAAAATTTGCGTTAAAAACATTGAATTTCCTGAAGGGGTTAAACCCTTAATCGATTCTAATATCATTATTGCTATTGCCACAGAAGCAGAAAAAGAAGAAATAGAAGAGCAATCGGAAGCCCAAAACGAAGATACTTCAAAGGAATCTCAAAAATGAAAAAATTTTCTGATTTAACCCCTTTAAACACAAGAGAAGAACTCTTTGTCAGAATAAATTTAAGAGAAAAAAAGTTATCTTTAAGAACAATTTTTAAAAAAATAAACCAAAAAGAAATATTGGTAGTAGTTTTTCTTGTTTTTCTTTTTTCAAATTGTTTTTTTCGTTATCCAAACTTTGCTTTTGCTCCAAAAAACATAATTATTGCTAAAAATTTAGATTTCAAGGAAGAAAAAGAAAAGTTGGAAAAAGAGTTAAAAAATATAGAAAAAGAAATAGAAAATTATCAGAAACAAATTTTAGCAACTCAAAAAAAGACAAAAACTTTAAAAAACGAACTCTCAATTTTGGAAAATCAAATCAAGAAATTGAATTTAGAAGTAAAAGCAACTAAACTTTCTTTAAAAAGAATTGATGATGAAGTTTATCTCCAAGAACAAAAAATTAATTTAAAAAAAATAGAAATTGACAAAGAAAAAGAACTTTTAAAAAAAATTCTCCAAAGTTTATATCAAGAAGAAAACGATTCGTTAATCGAAATTGTTTTAAAAAATCCAAAATTTTCTGATTTTTTTGCTAAAATTAGGGATTTGGAACTTTTACAATTTAATCTAAAACAAAAACTCCAAACTTTAAAAACTCAAAAACAAGAATTAGAAAAGCAGAAAGAAATACTATTGGAAAAAAAACAAGAATTTGTGGCTCTTTCGAATATTCAAATTCTTCAAAGAAAAAAATTACTAAATTATAAAGAAGAAAAAAATTACCTTTTAAAAATTACCAAAGGAAAAGAAAAAAAATATCAAGAAATTTTAAAAGAAAAACAAAAATTAGCGGCCCAAATAAGAAGCAGAATTTATGAACTTATGGGAATTGGAAAAGCAATTACTTTCGGTGAAGCCGTAAAATTTGCCGAATATGCCTCGAATTTAACCGGAGTAAGGCCTGCTTTAATTTTAGCCGTTTTAACTCAAGAATCAGAACTTGGTAAAAATGTCGGCACTTGCAATCGAAAAAATGATCCACCAGAAAAAAAATGGAAAAAAGTAATGAAACCAACTCGTGATTGGAAACCATTTCAACAAATAATTAAAGAACTTCAAAAAGCCGGCTACCCTTATAAAATCGATGAAATGCCAGTATCTTGTCCGATGAAAGACCGATATGGAAATTATATTGGTTGGGGCGGAGCAATGGGACCAGCCCAATTTATTCCTTCAACTTGGATACTTTACAAAAACAAGGTTGCTGAATTGACAGGACATAATCCTCCCTCTCCCTGGAATCTTCAAGATGCTTTTGTTGCTTGCGCTTTGCTTTTAAAAGATAACGGTGCTGCAAGAGGCGGTTGGAAAGCCGAATGGCAAGCAGCAATGAGATATTTTTGTGGCAGAATAAATTATCGTTTTCGATTTTATGGAGATTCAGTGATGAGTTTGGCTAAAAAATACCAAGAAGAGATTGGAATTTTAAAAAATCAATAAGTTTTTTGAAAGATAATTTTTTACAGATATAATTTTAAACAATGGCTTCTAAAAAAAATATCTTACCTCAAATTTTTGATATCAAACCAGTTAAAAATGGAAAAATTGACTATGAGAGAATTAAAAAAGTAAAGCCAGTTTTGAATTTAAAATATTATCTTTTTGAATCAAAAGAAAAACCAAAAGAAATCCCGAAAACAGAATCAATACCTCAATTTCATCAAATTCTCTTAAAAGAAAAAGGACTATTATCTGAATTTAAATTTTTTAAAAAAGTTTTTTATTTTTTTTCAATAATTATTTTGGTTGTCTTTTTTCTTGGAGGATTTTTTTTAAAACCAAAAATTAATTTCAAAATTAATTTTTCTAATTTTGCTTCAATTTTTTATCCAAAGGAAATCAATTCTCTTTCAGAATCTATCAAAACAAATTTCAAACTAAAATCAAATTTAACCTTAAACTACCTTAAAAATTTTGAAATAGAAAAAGCAAAAAAAGAAATAAAAGAAAATATTACTTTGTTTGAAAATTCATTTTCTTTTTTAGAAGATCTTTCTTTTTTAGAAAAATACTCACAAAAATTTAAAGATTTATTTTTTTTAAAAAAGAAACTAAAAGAAATTCTCCTAATTTCACTAAATTCTTTAGATTTAATCAGCACATCAAGAGACAATCTAACCTCATCTTTATTCGGAAATCCCTATGCCTCAAAAAAACTTTTTTCTAATTTGAACCTTTTAAAAGAAAACCTTGATTTGTTTAATAAAAATTTTAATTCAATTCTTCTAAATTCAAATTCTTTTAACTTCTCCGAGTTCAAAAAAAATTATCTTTCTTATAATATAAAAATTCAAGAAGCAAAAGATTTATTTTCTTTTTTTGAAAAAATTTTAGGAAAAGAAAAACCAAAAACTTATATTTTGCTTTTACAAAATAATAGCGAAATCAGAGCCACTGGCGGATTTTTAGGAAGTTTTATTGCTTTAACCTTAAATTATGGCAGAATCACAAATTTTAAAGTTTATGACATTTACGATCCCGATGGCCAAATTAAAGAAAAATATATTCCACCAAAACCTTTATGGCTAACAACTCCAGTATGGGAAACAAGAGATGCTAATTGGTTTTTCGACTTTCCAACTTCAGCAAAAAAAATTATTTTCTTTTTGGAAAAATCAGGTTACTTTAAAAAAATTGATGGTATCATTGCTATTAATACTTTTGTTGTAAAAGATCTTTTAAAAACTATTGGACCAATTGAAGTTAAGGAATATCAAAAAGAAATTAATGCTTCAAATTTTTTAGAAACCTTACAATATGAGGTTGAGTATGGAAAAGATAAAAAGGAAGGAAGACCTAAAAGAATTTTAGAAATCATTGCTCCAAAAATTTATCAGAAAATTCTGGATTTAGACAAAAAAAGAACAAAAAATTTAATAAACTTAATTAAAGAAAATTTAGAAAAAAAAGAAATTCAGTTATTTTTTAAGGATAACTTCTGCCAAAAAATTGTTGAAAAATATCAATTTGCCGGAAAAATTGTAAAAGAACCTGATTTTTCTGATTATTTGAGCATTGTTTTTTCAAACATTGCCGGAGGCAAAACCGATCTTTTAATAAAAAGAAGAGCAAAATTAATCACTGAAATCGAAAAAAACGGATTTTTGGATAATACTTTAATTATTTACCAAAAATATCCAATTCCAAATAAAAACTATCCATTTTTTAGAAGTATTAACAAAAGTTATTTAAAGGTTTATTTGCCAAAAGAAGCATTTTTAGAAGAAATCTCTGGCTATAAAATTAGAAAAATAGATCCTTTAGCTAATTATTCTTTGCCAGAATATTTAATTGATGCTGATTTGGAAAAAATCGAAGAAAGTAGCCAATCTTTACCATACCCAGGCGTTGATTGTTTTTTTGAAAATGGAAAAAAAGTTTTTGGCTTTTGGGTTTATACCGAAAAGGGGAAATCTTCAAAAATAATTTTAAAATACAAAATTTTAAAGAAAATAAAATCAGAAAAAAATTGGCAATTAATTTTCCAAAAACAAAGCGGCATCAATTTACCAATTGAAATTGTTTTAAAAAATAAAGAAAAAAAAGAAATAAAATTTTTAAAAGAAAGTCCAAAAAAAATTGAAACTTTCAACCTAAAATCATTCCACCTCCAATAACTTCTGAATTTTTATAAAAAACTCCATATTGGCCCCTTGCCGGAGCAAAAGCCCTTTTTTCCAAAAAGCAAATTGCTTTGTTTTTCTCTAAAAAAATTCTGCTTTTTATTTTTCTTTGGTGATGCCTCAAAACAATTTCTGCTTCAATTTTTTTTCTCTTTAGAAAATTTTTATCAATAAAAGAAAGTTTTCCTAAAATCACTTTTTGACGCCAAATTAAGGAATGAAATCTGTTTTTCGAAACATATAAAATGTTTTCTTTGCTATCCTTTTTAACTACAAAGTAAGGTCCAGAAGATAAAGTAAGCCCGCTTCGCTGTCCAAGAGTAAAAAACCAAATTCCCGGATGGAATCCCAAAAACTTTTTTGTTTCAAACTCAATAATTTTTCCTTTTTTTTCTTTTATTTTTTTTAAAAGAAAATTTTTAATATCAGTTTTTTCTAAAAAACAAATTTCTTGAGATTCCCTAATATTTTTTAAAAAAAAATTTTTTTTAGCAATTTCGATTGCTTTTTCTTTTTTTATCTCTCCTAATGGAAAAATTATTTTTTTGAGTTTTTTTTGGCTTAAATGATACAAAAAATAACTTTGATCTTTTAATTTGTCTTTTGACTCAAATAAACTATATTTACTCTTTTGCTCTTTAACCTTCGCATAATGACCAGTAGCAAAGAAATCATATTTTTGTTTTAAGAAAAAATTAAATGCTTTCCCGAATTTAATTTTTTGGTTACATATCATACAAGGATTTGGAGTTAAATTTTTTTTATAAAAATCAATAGTTTTTTTAATTACTTCTTCTTTGAATTCTTTTTTCAAATTTAAAACAAGAAATTTCGATTTAAGTTTCTTTGCAATCTCTTTGGCAATTTGTTTTGAATAATTTTTTTTATCTTTTGGGACAAACAAATCCAAAAAACAACAAACCAAATTAAAACCTTTTTTCTTTAAAAGATATCCCGCAGAAGCAGAATCAAAACCACCTGATAAAAGTAAAAAAACAGTCATTTTTCTTGATAAATTATTTTTCTTTCAATGACCGCTGATTTTCCAAAATAATTTTTTGCTTCAATCTTCAAGATATTTAAACCGGGAACCAAAGGAAAAGAATAAGAAAACTTTCCTTCTTTTAAAGGAATTTCTTTGTTGTTTATCAATAAAAGTCGAGCCGTGGTCTCTCCTTCAATTTTAACTTTATCTTCAAAAGAAACAGAATCAAAGGCAGGAGAAAAAATTTCCAGTTTGGGGGCAATAAAAAAAGGTTTTAAACTTGAACCAATATAAAATAAACCCAAAATAATTAAAACAAACCAGATCAATTTTCCAAAATCAAACTTTAAAAAACCTTTTTTTTCTTTTGTTTCCGGAAAAATATCTTTTTTTCCAGAAAAATAAAGAGTTCTTTTTTGGATTCGATAAAGATCCCATAAGTCCTTAAATTCAACACCAAAAACTTTGGAGATTTTTTTCAAATATCCCTCAATATAAATATCTGGAGGCAACAAATCCCACTTTTTTTCTTCGAGTGCTTTTAAAAATTTCTCTTCGATCCCAGTCAATGAAGAAAGTTGAGAAATTGAAACTCCTTTTTTTTCTCTTAAATTTTTCAAAATTTCCGAAAATTCCATTTAAAATCATTATAAAAAACCTTTTTTTTAAAGCAAGAGAGATTTTTTTGAATCAAATATCAAAAAGAACTATAGCGTACCAATCGTTTTTTATTTTCTTAATTTCCAAATCGTGATAAGTGACTGCTTTGATGCCTAATCCAAATCTTTTAACTTTTTTTCCATAAAGAACTGCTTCTATCTCAAACTTTTCAAACTTTAAAAATTCAATTTTTTTATAAATTTCTTTATTTACTTCAATTAAATATAAAATCTCGTTTAAAAAGTCAATTAAAAGAGAATCTAAATCAAAAGATTTAATTTTAATTTTTCTCCGAAAAGTTCCCTTAAAAGAAAAATCAACTTCAGGCATCATACTTTCCACCATCGCGATCATTAAATTTTCAAAAACTTCTTTCAAACTTCTACCAAATGCTTTTATTTTTAAATCTCCCCGATGTTCTAAAATTTCAAATTTTTTTTTCATTAATTTGTTTAATTTTATTAAAAATAAAATTTCTTTCAAATTAAACTGATTTTTCTAAAAAACTTTAAACTAAACTATAAAACTAAAAAGGAAATAATATAAAAATGAAGAAATTTTTTTGGCTTATTGTTGGCAATAATTTTTATAATTTTGATTGTTATTAAAAAGAGTTATTTTTTTAAAAAATCGAAAAATAAATTACCTCAATTTAAATCCGAGCAAGTGTTTATTTTTTTTAAAAAATATCTAAAATTTAAAACAATGTTTCTTTTAACCAAAAAAACAAGAACTATTCTTTTTTGGACTTTTGTTTTTCTTTTTTTTGGACTTTTTTTAATTTTAATTTTTTCTTCTTTTGGGTTCAAAGTTTCTTTTAAAGATGGATCTTTAGAAATCCAAAAAACTGGTGCTTTCTATTTGGAGGCAAAGCCAGATGATAATCTTACTTTTTATCTTAATAAGAAATTAGAAAATCCAAAGAAACGACTTTTTGGAGGATATTTTTTTGAAACTCTTTTGCCGGGAAAATATCTTGTCGAAGTTAAAAAAGATAATTATTTTGGATGGAAAAAAAATATCGAAATTTTGCCAGGGCTCGTTTCTTTTGCCAAAATAAACTTGATTAAAAAAAATCAAAAACAAGAATTTTTACTTAAAACAAGTTCTACTTTATTTTCTGTTTCAGAAAAAAAACAAAAATTGATTTTCAAAAACAAAAATCAAATAGAGATTTTTGATTTAAAGGAAAAAAAGGTAAAAAAAATAAACCTGCCAAAAAAAATTATTATTAAAAAAATCTACACTCATCCATTTTCCTCTAAAAAATTATTAATTATTAACACTAATTTTAACAGTTCAACAAGTTCAATTTTTGAATTTGATATCTCAAAAGAAAAGTTAAAGAAAATAAAAACATTAAACTCAGATTTTTACAAAATCAATCCAGAAAACGGAGACCTTTTTTACATAAATAAAAAAGGCAACTTATTTAAAGAAAATATTTTTCACAACACAAAAGATTTAATTCTTTCTGCTTCTAATTTAAGTTCTAATTCCACCTCTACTTTAAAATTAGAAGAATTTAAATTAATTGAAAATAAGTTTCTAATTTTAAAAACAAATATTGGAAAATTTATTTTTGATTTGGACTCAAAAAAATTTCTAATAAAAGAACCAATTAAAGCAAATTTAATTTTACCCGATAAAAGTAGAGAAAAAATTGTTTTTTACCAAAAAAATGAAATCAAAACAAGGTATCTAAAAAAAATTTTTTCTCCTTTAATTAGGAATAAAGGAAAAATAGATGTTTTAATAAATCTTCCTTCTGTCAAAAAAATTGAATTTTATAAAGATAATTGGTATTTATTTGTTTTAGTAAATAAAAAATTATTTTTTTTAGAACTTGATCCCAGAGAACCAATAAATTCTTATTCTTTATCAAATAATGTCGAAAATTTTTGGTATTTTAAAGAAAAAAACTTTTTGCTTCTTTTAAAAAATAACAATTTCTTTATCCTTAAACTCTTAAATTCTTAATGATTGAATCTAAAATAAAAGTTAATAAAAGAAAGTGATTTTGAATTTTTTTAAAAACTCTAAAATTTCTTATCCAATTGCAACAAAACTTGAAAAAAAAATAGAAAAAACAAAGTAAGAGAATTAAGATAAAAAATTTAAAAATTTTTATTAAAAAAATAGTAGTTATCAGAAACTAATTTGGCCTAATTTATTAATAAAAATTGTACTAGTACTATTGCCAATGTTTTCTTTTAAAGTAATTTTTGCAAAACTGACACTATCGCTTCCATTAAAATACACTTCTGCCTTTGAAGTAATAAATAAAAGATCAAGGCGAGAAACCCCACCATAAGAAAGATTTACTGAAGAAACTTCTGTTAATTTTTTTAAAGAATATTCTTCGATTGTTTCAGAAGAATCAGTCCAAATGTAGTTATTGTCTAAATCGGCAAAAAGATAAAATTTTGTTGTTGGAAAAGAAGGAAAATAAATTCCATAGCCATCAGGTAAACTTGAGCCATTTTTTTTAGGAGAAAGAGATAAACTTCTTGCTTTATGAATTTTTGAAACTAAAAAAATTTTAGATTTTTCAAGAGTATAAACATATTTAACTTTTTGAGTAAAATAAATTCCAATTGTTAAAAAAATTACAATCAAACTAATAACCACAAACAATTCTGTAAGAGTATAACTTTTCATAAATTAAAACAAAGTTAAATATAAATCTACAATTTGATTTTCAAAAAGGAAAGTTAAAAAAATTGCCAAACTTAAAAATGGCAAAAATGGAATTTTTGATTTGATTGTTTTCCCAAAAAAGAAAATTAAAATTAAAGAAAGAAAGCCGCCAATTAAAAATGATAAATTGAAAACTAAAATTGATACAGGCCAAGCAAATAAAAAACAAGAAATTGCCATTGTCTTGGCATCGCCAAGCCCTAAAAATTTTTCTTTCGTTTTTTGGCAAAACAACCACATTGGCAAACCAAAAATTAATCCTCCAACTAAATGATTTAAAATTCTTAAATCAAATTGAGGAAAAATTTTCCAAATATAATGCGAAGGAATTTGAAAGAAAATAACCGTAATTAAACTCAATAAAAAAAACAAATCCAAAAGTTGGTTTGGTACAAATTGATGCTTTAAATCAATAAAAGAAAGAACCAATAAATCAGAAAAAATCAAAAACCATAAAAGAAACAAAAATAAACTTGGGGAAGTTTTTAGAAATATTATTACCGCTAAAATACCTGAAAGAATTTCAACTATTGGATAAATAAAGGAAATTTTTTTTCCACACCAACGACACTTACCTTTTAAAATCAAAAAACTTAAAACTGGGATTAAATCTTTAACTAAAAGTTTTCTTTTACAATAAGGACATCTCGATCTGCCAGAAATTATCTTAAAGATGTTAAATTTTTTATTTGGTTGATATCTAAAAATTAAAACATTTAAAAAACTTCCCCAAGTTAAGCCAAAAAAAAACAAAAGAAAATAAAAAATTTTTCCCTCCATTAAAAAACTATAAAATTTTTTAGAACTTATTTAAATGAAACGCAATAATTCTGATTATTAACGCAATCACAATTCAAACCTGCACTACAAGTGGCAGTATCAGGGGCTTTATAGTTTGCTGGACAATTATTGGCATCTTCTAAATGAGCCTGCATAACATATCGTTGGCCATCATCACAAAAAGTATAATCATAATTCGGATTTCCTGGCAATGGATCCTGTGGAAGTTGAGAAGTAATACCAGCCAACGCGTTTTCCAAATTATTCCAACCATCAACCATAGGATATGTATTATTGTTTTGAACATAATACACTTCCAATGATGACTGGACTGTTCTTAAATCAGAAATTCGCCGAGCATCTCTTGCCTTTTTTCTTGCCCCTCCCAAGCCAACCATTAACGCTGAAGCCAAAATAGAAATAATCGCTACTACTACTAAAAGTTCAATCAAAGTAAAAGATTTTTTGGACATATTCTATATATTAACATTTTCGATATATCGGATATATTGTGAATATATCGATATATCGATTTTTTGCGACCTTTAAACTGATAACACTAAACTATAAATAGGCCAAAGAATGGCAACAATTAACACTGCAACAAAAACTCCTAATATAATTATTATAATCGGTTGAATTAATTCTGACAATGTGGATAAAGTTGCTTCAACCTCGTCTTGATAAAATTGAGAAATTTTCTCTGATAGTTCATCAATCTTTCCAGTTTCTTCTCCAATAGCAATCATAGAACCAACTAATTCGTCAAAAATATCTGAATGAGCAAGAATTAAACTTGAAAACGATTCTCCTCTTCTTATTCCATCAGCAATTTCAAAAGATGCTTCTTTAAAAACGCTGTTCGAAGCAATTCCTCCAGCCATTTCAACTGCGGTTGGAATTGAAATACCACCTTTTATCAAAACCGCCACTCCTTGAAAAAATCTAATAAGGGAAATTTTTCTAAAAAGTTCGCCAAAAATAGGTAGTTTCAATTGAATTTCTGACCATAATGTCCTTCCTTCTTTGGTACGAAAATAATTTATTAAAGAAATAATAAAGAAAATAAGAATTAGAATAATTATCC
>JAGGUH010000074.1 GCA_021158645.1 bacterium
ACAATTTTTTATGACGCCAGTTTTTAAACTTCAGAGTTTAGTTTTTGGAAGAATTTTGGCTCAAAACCCCAAACTTTATGCTGATATTGAAATGGAAAATCCATTTTTTAAAAAAATTTTAGAAGAGTATTTAGAAGAAGAATTTAAATTATCAAAAAATATAAGAGAAAAAAACTATAAAGAATTTGAAGAGAAATTTCAAAAAGCATCTTTTTATTTTTCAAATTTTATTAAAATTTCCGAAGAAAAAAGCACTCAGATTTTAAAAATTATAGAGAAACAGCCAGTCAAAATGGGTTCTTCTAAAAAAATAAATTTTAGCACGGCAAAGATAGGATATTTAGGACCTAAAGGAACTTTTTCCTGGCTTGCGACTAAAAGAATTTCTTCGAGTAAATCTCGATTAGTTCCATTTTCTACTATTAGAGAGATTTTTGAAGCCGTTAATAGTTCAGAAATAGATTTTGGAGTGGTTCCTGTTTATAATGTTAGTGCCGGAATTGTTTCAGAAACAATTTATACTCTTATTGATTATCCGATTTATACTCTTGGTTCTTTTTTTATTCCAATTCATTATGGCTTACTCTCAAAAGAAAAAAGTTTTAAGGACATAAAAGAAATTAAATCGCATCCTCAATCTTTTTCTCAATGTAGATGGTGGCTTTCAAATAATTTAACTAATGTTCTTAAAATTCCAACGGCAAGTACTATTTCTGCTATCGAGAAAGATAAAGATAAAAAAGGAGTTGGATTTATTGTGCCGTTAGAATCAGTAAAACTTTTTAAATTAAATCTTTTAGCAAAAAATATAGAAGATTTTAAAGAGAATTCTACTAAATTTCTTTTAATTGCTAGAACAATAGATAAAAGCATTCTCAAAAAAGTGGAAATTAGTAAAAATAAAAGTTTGCTTTTTCTTTCGGTTTATGATCGCTTGGGAATTTTAAGAGATATTTTAAATGTTTTTGCTCAAAACGATATTAATCTTACTGCTTTGCATTCTATACCGGGGCACTTTCATGCATGGGATTATTTATTTTTTATTGAAGCCGAGGTTTCTTATTTTTCTAAAAAATTAGAGAAGATAGTTAAAATTTTAAATCAGAGATATTGCCCTTTTATAAGGGTAGTTGGGGCGGCATAAAAGATTTAGGTATTTAAGTTATTGGTTTTTAATATTATAAAACAAATTAAAATAATTTAATTTTTATGAAAAAAATTTTAGAGGTTAAAAATCTTTCGGTCGAGTCAAGAGAAAGTAAGAAAAAGATATTAGAGAATATTTCTTTTGAAGTTGATGAAAATTCAATTTATGCTTTGGTTGGTCCAAACGGAGCCGGGAAATCAACTTTGGCTTATGCTTTAATGGGAGCGCCAAGATTTAGAATTATTGCCGGAAAAATTATTTTTGAAAACAAAGATATTACTAAAACTTCAATTGAAAAAAGAGCCAAAATGGGAATTGCCTTGGCTTTCCAGGAGCCAGCATACTTTGAAAATATCAGAGTAAAAGATTTTTTGAAAGTAGGAAATAAAGATATTAGTGAAAAAGAGATAGAAAAAACTCTTTCTTTAGTTGGACTTGATCCAAAAGTTTTTTTAAATCGGAAAGTTAATCGTCAATTAAGTGGCGGAGAAAGAAAAAGAATAGAATTTGCTTCAATAATCGCAATGAAGCCAAAGTTAATGATTTTAGATGAGCCAGATTCTGGGCTTGATATTATTATTTATAGAGAATTTTATAATATTTTAGAGAATATTAAAAGGGAAACTAAAAGTTCTATTATTTTAATTACTCATAGAGAAGAAATTGGCGCTATTTGTGATAAAGCCGGGCTTTTATATAAAGGAAAAATAATTGATGAAGGAGATTTTAGGAAAGTGATAAGAGAATATTGTCAAATAGTGAATCGAAAAAAAATTTGCAAAGGATTTAAAGAGTAATATGAAAATACCTGAAGAATTATTAAAATCAGCAAAAAAATATCATTATGATACTTTTTTGATGCAGGGAGTAGAAATTCCTCATCTTTGCGTCGAGAAAAGTAAAATTCTTTCTTCTTTTTGTTGTCCTGGTTTGGAGATTTCTGCCAAGAAATATTCTCAAGGAGTAAAAATAAAAATAGTAGTTAAAAAAGGTGTTAAAATAGAAAAGCCAGTTTTTTTATGTTTTGGAGTTTTGGGAAAAAATGGAAAACAGATAATTTTGCCAGAAATAACTTTAGAAGAAAATTCAGAAGCGAAAATTTTATCATTTTGTACTTTTCCTAAAGCCAGAAAAGTTTTTCATAAAATGGAAGCAAAGATAAAATTGAAGAAAAAAACAAGATTAATTTATAAAGAAATTCATTATCATGGAGATAAATTTGGAACCAAGATTGAAACAGATTTTAAAATTTTTGTCGGTCAGGAGTCAGGTTTTGAAAGTAAATTTGTTTTGGATAAAGGAAGCGTTGGAAAACTAAAAGTTAATTTGAGGGCTCAATTGGAAAAAGAATCTTTTTGCAAGGTTTTAAATAAAGTAATTGGTAGGGGAAAAAAAGATGAGATAGAAATTTATGATAAAATTTTGTTAAATGGAGAAAGTTCTTCTAGTTTAAATAAATTAAGAGGTGTGATGATAAATGGTGGAAGGATATTTTTTAAAGGTGAAACCGAAGTTACAAAAAAAGCAAAAAATGCTCGAGGTCATATTGATTGTCAAGAGATTGTTGTTGGAGAAAATTCGATGGTTCAATCAACTCCAATTATTATTGTCAAAAATCCGGAAGCAAGAGTTACTCATGAAGCATCAATAGGAAAAATCAATCAGAAAGAATTGGAAACCTTGATGAGCCGTGGCTTATCAGAAAAAGAAGCCATTGATTTTGTAATTAAAGGAATGATAGAGTAAAAATAATAAAAAATTTTTAAAACATTGATTGTTGAGAAATTTTTTAGTAAAATAAAAATAATAAGAAATATATGCAAGAAAACAAAAATTTATTAGATATTTCTTGGAATACAATTTTTAAAATTTCTTTAGCGATTATTTGTTTGTCGCTTCTTTATTCAATTAGAGATATTTTTGTTTTATTTGTTTTTGCGGTTGCTATATCAATTCTTTTTAATCCAGCAATAAATTTTCTCCAGAAGAGAAAAATACCTCGTTTTTTAGGGGGTATTTTTGTTTATTTTAGCGTTATTGGATTTTTTGCGCTTTTGATTTATTTAACTATTCCTGTTTTTAAATCAGAAATTAGTCAATTTTCAAGATCGCTTCCTTCTTATTATGGAAAATTATCTCCATTTTTAAAAAGTTTAGGATTTAAAACTTATCAAAACATAAACGAGTTTTTAAGTGCTATAAACAATACTCTCCAAAAAATGTCGGTTGGTATTTTTAATATTATTTCTACGGTTTTTGGCGGGCTTTCTTCTTTTGCCTTTATTTTCGCGACTGCTTTTTTTATTTCTATAGAAGAAAGAGCAATCGAGAAAACATTAGTTCTTATTTTTCCAAAAAAATACGAGTATCATATTTTAAATCTTTGGACTGAAGCAGAAAACAAAATATCAAATTGGTTTTTAGCAAAAATTTTATGTTCTTTGTTTGTTGGTTTTTGTTCTTTTTTGTTTCTTTTAATTTTTGATGTTAAATATCCTGCCCTATTGGGACTTGTTGCTGGTTTTCTAAATTTTTTTCCTTATGTTGGAGCGTTTGTAGCAGGATTGTTAATTTTTATAGTTGTGGCACCAGTTTCTATTTTGAAATCTATTCTTGTGCTGATAATTTTTATTCTTATTCAACAGATAGAAAGCAATCTTATTTCACCATTTTTAGTAAAAAAGTTTATGGATGTTTCACCGGCTTTAGTTTTAATTTTTTTAGTTGTTGGTATCAAACTTTGGGGATTTTGGGGCGCTTTGCTTGCGATTCCTTTATTTAGCGTTTTATTTGAATTTTTAAAAGAGTTTTTAAAAAAGAAAAGAGAGAAAGAAAATGAATCTTTTGGATAAATAAATAATTTTTTCAATTTCATTTTTTATTTTGTTGTTTAAATATTCTAATTTTTTAAAACTAAAAAATGATTATTGATACTCATGCTCATTTAAATTTTGATGTTTTTGATAAAGACAGAGAGAAGATAATTGAAAAGTGTCATAAAAATAAAGTTTGGGTGGTAAATGTTGGAATAAATTTTGAAACTTCAAAAAAAGCGGTTGAGATTGCTGAAAGGTATAAAGGAATGTTTGCTTCGATTGGTCTCCATCCATTGAATTTAGATACCGGTTTGGTAAAAACAAAAAATGAAAAAGAACGGTTAGAGAAAACTTTTGATTATCAAAAATATAAAAAACTTACCAAAAACCCAAAAGTTATTGCTATTGGTGAAATTGGTTTAGATTACTATTTAAAACCAAAAACAAAAAGAAGAAGAGAAATTTTTAAAACAAAACAAAAAAAGTTGCTTTTTGAAGAGTTGAAATTAGCAAAAAAGTTAAATTTGCCGGTAATTTTTCATTGTCGGATGGCTCATCTTGATTTAATTCAATTTTTAAAAGAAAACAAAGAAGTTTGTCCCAAAAAAGCAGTGCTTCATAGTTTCGTTGGAAAAATCGAAGAATTAAAAGAATATTTAAATTTTGGATATAATATTGGTTTTAACGGAATAATTTTTAAAAAAATTGAAGGTATTGATTTTGAGAAAATTATTAAAGTAGCACCATTGGAAAAAATTTTAGTTGAAACCGATGCTCCCTATTTAACGCCTCCTCAAGTAAAAGAAAAAAGAAATGAGCCGATATTTGTAAAATATATCATTAAAAGAATTGCTGATATTAAAAATTTAGAATTTGAAAAGGTAGCCGAGATTACTTTCGAAAATGCTAAAAAATTATTTAAGATAGAAAATAGTTAAAGAGAAATACAATAGAAATTCATAGATACTCATAGATATTCATAGAAATTTGTAGAAATTTATTGTTTATTAACGATTTTATTGTTTATTTATGAGTTAACGGGTTAACGGATTTTCAATGTTATAATTTCGAAATCCGAAATTCGAAACAATAACCAAAATCCAAATGTTCAAAATGCTCACCCCTTCCTATTTCCTCCCCCTCCCAGAGGGAGGGGGAGGATTAAGGTGGGAGAGGAATATTCTTTTTGAATTTTGAATTGTCA
>JAGGUH010000001.1 GCA_021158645.1 bacterium
CCCCCTCCTATTTCCTCCCCCTCCCAGAGGGAGGGGGAGGATTAAGGTGGGAGAGGGATATTCTTTTTGAATTTTGAATTGTCATTTTGAATTTTTTTTGATATTTGGCGTTAAGAGCTTAGATTTAAGATTTAAGATGTGGATTTTAGATTTTAAATTTAAAATTTTAGATTAAAAATTTTGAATTTTGCGCTAAACCAATTTTGAATTTTGAATTTATATTTTTATTTGCGGGCATAGTTTAGTGGTAAAACACGTCCTTGCCAAGGATGAGTCGGGAGTTCGATTCTCCCTGCCCGCATAAAATAAACTTTTATGAGAACAAAAATTTTTTTAATTTTAAATCTTCTTTCTTTAATTTCGATTGCAATTTTTTTTATTTTTGGTTATACTTTCTTTTTAAAGAAAATTTATTCAGAATATTTTCTGATTTACCAAACAAAATCAAAATTCTTTGTCGGAAATTTAGAAGATTTATTTAAAATTGGTTTAAGCGGAATTATTGTATTTTTTTTAAATTCGCTTTTGGGCAATCTTTTAAGAAAATACAAAAAGAAAGAGTTTTATTTAACTGCTCTAATTTCTTTTGTTTATCAAATAATTCTTTTAATTTTTGAAATTCAAGTTTATTTTTTAAATCTATGAAAATAGCAGTTATCGAAATAAAATCACATCAATATCTAGTTAAAGAAGGAGATAGAATTGAATCTGAAAAAATTGAAGGAAAAAAGGGACAAAAAATTTTATGTAATAAAGTTTTATTTTTGGCTGACGAAAAAAATTTAGAAATCGGAAACCCTTACTTGTCAAAAAAAGTTGAAGCAAAAATATTAGATCAAATTAAAGCCAAAAAGGTTATTGTCTTTAAGTATAAACCAAAAACAAGATACCGAAAAAAAAGAGGACATCGCCAGCAAAAAACAATTTTAGAAATCACAAAGATTCCCGATGCTTAAAAGCAGATTCAATTGTTTGAGGATCAGCAAACTCAATCTCTCCTCCAGAAGGAATTCCTTTTGCTAAAGCAGTAATTTTAACTTGGTATTTTTTTAAAATCCGTTCTAAATATAAACTCGTAATTTCTCCTTGAGGAGTTAAAGGAAAAGCCAAAATTATTTCCTTAATTTTATTTTCTTTAATTCTCTCAAGCAACCTCTTGATTCTTAAATTCTTATAACTTTGGGGATCAACCGGAGAAATCAACCCTCCCAAAATATGATAAAGACCATTAAATTTCCTTGTTTCTTCAATTGTTAAAAGATCAGTTTCTTTTTCAACCACACAAATTATATTTTTATTTCTTTTCGGATGGCAGCATATCGGACATTTTTTTAAATTTGGGCTTTTTTGAAAAGGGAAAAAACAATCAGGGCAAATTACAATTTCCTTTTCAATCAAACTTAAACTCTTTATAATTTCTCTTAATTCTTCTTTTCTAGAAATCAAATAAAATACAATTCTTGTTGCTTGTCTTTTTCCAATTCCAGGCAATTTTGAAATTTTTTCAATTAAATTTTGAATTGGTAGTGGAAGAAGCATTTTTTTAAATAAAAATTTCTCCGAGTTTAGTGCGATAACTTACTGCTTCTAAAATATGATCTGAATTAATTTTTTCGCTTCCTTCCAAATCAGCAATAGTCCTTGAAATTTTTAAAACTTTAAAATAAGAACGAGCCGAAAGATAATACTTGGAAACAACTTTCTCTAAAATTGATTTTTCTCTCTCTCCTAATTTACAAATTTTTTCAATTTCTCTTGATGGCAAAAAGCCATTTAAAACAAATTTTCCTCCTAAAAATTTCAAATTTCTTTCTCTTTGAACTTCTCTTGCTTTTCTAATTCTTTCTTTTGTTTTTTCAAGTTCTTCAAAATTTGGTTCCTGAAAGAAATTTTTAATTTCAATTCTTGGAACTTCAATTTGTAAATCAATCCGATCCAAAAGGGGCCCAGAAATTTTTCTCTGATAGCGACGAACCTCAGAAACAGAACATTTACACTCTCTATCTGGATCACCCAAATAACCACAAGGACAAGGATTCATTGCTCCCACCAAAACAAATTTTGCCGGAAAAACTAAAGTTTGCCTTGCTCGAGAAATTGTAATTTTTCCTTCCTCAAGTGGTTCTCGAATTCCTTCTAAAACATTTCTCTGAAACTCTGGCATCTCATCTAAAAACAAAATGCCATAATGAGCTAAAGTCACCTCTCCAGGTCTTGGAATCTGACCACCACCTAAAATTGCAATATGAGAAGAACTATGATGAGGTGCCCGAAATGGTGGAAATGAAACAATTGGAAGTTTTTCTGAAAGAAAACCACAAGTAGAATAAATACTCGAAACCTCAATTGTTTCTTCTTCGCTAAGTGGAGGTAAAATTGAAATTAATGATTTTGCAAGAAGTGTTTTTCCTCCTCCAGGAGGACCAACCATCAATAGATTATGACTTCCAGCAGCAACAATCTCTAAAACTCTTTTTGCTTTTAATTGGCCTTTAATTTGACTTAAATCAACTTCAAAAGATACTTCCCTTTTAAAAGAAAAATTTCTTTTAAATTCAATTTTTCTTCTTCCCTCGCACCAAAGAATTGTTTCTTCTAAACTTTCTACCGGAATTAATTTAATTCCCTTTATTAAAGATGCCTCAAAAATATTTTCTCTTGGCAAAATTAAATATTTAAAACCTTGCTTTTTTGCTCCAAGAGCGATTGGCAAAGCGCCTTTAATTTTTTTTACTTTTCCCTCCAAAGAAAGTTCACCAACAAATAATTTATCTGAAGTATTAAAATTCTTAATCTGACCAGTCGAAAGAAGCGCTCCTATTGCAATTGGCAAATCAAAAAAAGCACCCTCCTTTTTTAAATCTGCTGGTGCTAAATTGACAACAAATTTTTGATTAAATCGAGAAATGCTTTTTGCTCCTAAATTTTTAATGGCTAAAAATACTCTCTCTTTTGATTCCTGGATTGCCTTATCAGGCAATCCAACAATTGAAAAAGAAAAAAGTCCGCCACTTTTATCTATTTCTACTTCAATAATTCTTGCATCAATTCCATAAACAGAAGAAGAATAAAGCCGAAACATAATAAAATAGTAGTTTACCTATCAAATTAAAGCGCAAATCTAATTAGAAATTCAAAACAAAGTTAAATCAAAAATCAAATATCAAAAAATAAGAAATTGGAAGTAGGAAATGGGAGGTGAGAAAATAAAAATAAGAAATTACTAAATCTCACCTCCAACCTCCCACCTCTCACCTCCCACTTCCCATTCTTAAAGATTTAAGATTTGGATTTGAGATTTGAGTTTTGAATTTTGAGATTTTAACTTGAATTCGCTTTAAGTTTTACGCTGTAGTTTTACGCTTTGCGCTTTGAGTTTTGCGCTTTGCGCTAAAATTTATAATTTGTAATTTGGGATTTTAAATTTTTTAAAAAATAAAATATCTATTAAATATTCCTCTACTTCTAACATTTGTCATTATTATTTCGATTCCTCTTTCTTTTCCTCCTTTTTTTCTTCCTTTTTTTCTTCCTTTCCTTCTTTTTTCTCTTTTTCTTCTTCAGGTTGAGCCACACCATCTTCTTGTTTTTTTTCTGGCTCTTCAGCCGATCTCACATCAATTTTCAAATTTGTCAATTTTGCTGCCAACCTAACATTCTGACCTCCCTTTCCAATAGCCAAAGAAAGTTGATCTGGCTCAACAAAAACTATTATCTCTCTTTTTGGATGCGATTCAACATATTTTATCTTTGCTGGTGCCAAAGCATTAGCAACAAATTTTTCTGAATCTTTAGACCATTCAATAACATCAATTTTTTCCGGAGAAATTTCATTTAAAACCGCCATTACTCTTGTGCCTCGTTGCCCAACAACGCTTCCAACTGGATCAATACCCTCTTCTGAAGCAGCAACTGCAATTTTAGTTCTTGAACCCGGTTCCCGGGCAATAGATTTAATTTCTACTAAACCTTCCTGAATTTCAGGTACCTCTAACCAAAAAAGACGAGAAACAAATTTTGGATGAGCCCGAGAAAGAATTATCTTTGGGCCTCTTGAATCCTTTTCCACCGAAGAAAGATAAAATTTTAATCTCTGCCCAATCCGATAATGTTCGGTAGGAATTGCCTCGAAAAAAGGCATCAAACCAACTGCTTTCCCTAAATCAACATAAACATTTTTTTTGTCAACTCGTTGAACAATCCCAGAAATAATCTGCCCCTCTCTTTTCTTAAATTCCTCAAAAATAGTTTCTCTTTCGGCTTCCCTAATTTTCTGCAAAATTACCTGTTTTGCGGTCTGAGCTGCAATTCTTCCAAATTCTCTATCTCTTGGTGGTTCAAGTTTAAATTCTATCTCGTCTCCTACTTTTACTTTTGGATTTATCTTTTTTGCTTCTTCTATTAAAATATGGCGATCAGGGTTAAATTTTATTTTTATTGGTCTACCATCTTCTCCAAACTCTGGAGGTTCATCTTCTTTTCGAAGCATTGAGGGTTCAACAACAATTTTTGCCTGCCAAAATTTTACTTTACCAGCATCCAAATCTAATTTAGCCCGAATGATTTCGGTTTTTTTCCGATACTCTTTTTTATAAGCGGACGCCAAAGCACTTTCTAAAATCTCAATTACTTTTTCTTTAGATATTCCTCTTCGAGCCGCTAAAATTTCAACTGCTTCCGAAATTTCTTTTAAATTTAACATAGATAAAATAAAAATACCATATTCTTGCAAATTTTTCAAGGGGGATTAAAATTTTTTACAAAATGAAGATAAAAGAAGCAATTAATCTTTTTTTGGAATATTTAGAAATTGAAAGAGGAAGATCAAAAAAAACCGTTTCAAATTACAAACGTTACCTTTCAAAATTTCTAAAGTTTTCGAAAGATTTTTTAAATAAACCAGAAAAAAATTTAAAAGTAAAAGATATCAATCTTAATTTAATTAGAAAATTCAGATTATATTTGGTCTCAAAAGAAATAAAGAAAAAAACTCAAAGTTACTATTTGATTGCCTTAAGAAATTTTTTTAAATATCTTGTCAAACAAGATATTCAATGCGTCTTGCCAGAAAAAATAGAACTTCCTAAAAACGAAAACTATGAAATAAAAGTAATTTCTTTTGAAGAATTAGAAAGATTACTTAATGCGCCAAAAGGAAATTCTTTAAAAATTTTAAGAGATAAAGCAATAATGGAGTTAATTTTTTCCTGCGGTTTAAGAGTTTCTGAGCTTTGCACTTTAAATCGAGACCAAATTAATCTAAATTTAGATGAATTTCCCATCAAAGGAAAAGGAGGAAAAATAAGATTAGTATTTCTTTCAAAATATGCCAAAAATGCTTTAAAAAAATATCTTGAGGCGAGAAAGGATATCTGCCAAGCCCTGTTTGTAACTTTTTCTGGAAAAAAATCACCAAAAAATTTTAGAAGGATTACTCCAAGAACAGTTCAAAGAATTATTGAATATTGGAGAAAAAAAGCCGGAATTGTAAAAAAAGTTACCCCTCATACTTTAAGACATATGTTTGCTACTGATCTCCTTCAAAATGGTGCCGATTTAAGAGCCATACAAATGCTTTTAGGTCATTCAAATATCTCAACGACTCAGATTTATACTCATCTTACTGACAGAACTTTAAAAGAGGTTCATCAAACTTTTCATGCTAAAAGAAGAAAAAAATAAATTCATTATTTAACCTGAAAATATAACAAACAGGTCTTTTTCGAAGATTCAATCTTTCCAGTTCTCCCCATTGTAGCAATTTTTTGACCCTTAAAAACAAATTCTCCTGACTTTACTAAAATTTTATCTAAATGAGCATATAAAGTTTTCTTGCCGTTAGGATGTTGAATTTCAATATAATTACCCAAACCATTATTAAATCCTTTTTTTGCAAAAACTACAATTCCTGAAGCAGCCGCATAAATTGGAGTACCACAAGTATTTGAAATATGAATTTCATTTGGATTTTTTAAAAAATCTCTTTGTCGCCACCCAGATGAGGGAATTTGGAAATAAGAAAACAAATTATAAAAAGATTCCTCTTGTTGTTTTTGAGAATTCAACTTTTCAAAAAAATTTTTTTGAGGAATTAAAATTACTTGACCTACCTTTACTTCATCAACTTTATTTGCCTCCTTTAAAATTTTTAAAGGAAGATGATACTTCTTTGCAATCCCCCTTAAAGTTTCATCTTCCTTTACTTGATGTAAAAAACCAGTCCTCAAACTAATAAACAGCTCTTCTCCAGGATAAATATAAGAAGACCTCTTTTTTCCGTTGGCAAAAACAATGCCAGAATAACTCACTCCAAATTTTTTGGCAATTTTAAACAAAGTGTCCCCTTTTTTCACTTTGTACCTAATTAATTCTTGGCTTCCATCTAATTTTCCTTCAATTGGAGTTAGTTTTGCTAAAAGATAATTCCCAAAATAAAAATTTTTTAAGGTTCTATTTTTCGAAAATTGAGAAAAAAAATAGGGAGTCAAATAAACTGAAAAAAATTTTTCTATTTTTTTAAGGTTTTCCTTTTTTACTTCAATTATTTTTGGCGGATTTTTTTTAAAATCAAAACAAGAAACCTTTAAAAAAGGTTCTTTTAAAAAAAGAAGCGAAAATAAAAAAATTAAAGAAAGCCAAAAGTAAAAACCTTTTTGCACAAAATTTACTTAATATACAATATAATAAATTACTCGTGGTAGAGCCCAAGCCAAAACAGCAATTCCAACACCAACCAAACCATAAAGCAACTGGGTTTTTGCTTTACCAATCTTATCCTCATCACCACCAGAAGTAACATAATTAAAACCAGCCATCACAATATAAATTGCAGAAAATACAACCAATAATGTAACAATCCACCTCACAATTTTATTTATTCTTTCAACCAACTCCTCTGGTTGAGTAAATTCAACTGGTGGATAATATTCCCGGGCTAAAACCACAGAAAAAGCACCAACTTTTTCAAAAAAATTTTTTATTTTTTGCATAAAATTTTAAAACTTTTTTGCGACCTTTTATCCTGATAAGATATTTTTAATAACTAAAACTAAACCTTTGGCAAAAAAAACAATAATCAAACCAATTATAGCCCACTTAATAGTTCTTTTTGCTTCATTAATTTTTTCTACCTCTCCTTCAGAAGCAACCATTTGAAAAGCAGACCAAACCAACGCTAAACCTGCAACTGGAACAGCAACAGCAATTAAATAATTTAATATCCGATCTAAAAGTTCTCCAAAACTTGTAGTTCCTATCGGATTCGGAAGTTCACTGGCAAAAACTTTGTTTAAAATTAAAATTTTAATAATTTTCATTTCGATAAAGTTTTTCAATTTTCTTTCTGAATTCTTCCAAGGCATCTCTTTCGCTCTTTTCCTTCTTAATTAAGGATTCTATCATTTCTTTCATCAAATTGTCAAGTTCTTTTTCGTCTTTTGTAGGAAAACTTTTTGCATATAAACTTTGTTGACAAAAAACACCAATTTCTGGATCGTTTAGGTATTTATTAACAAGAAATCTTAAAGCCGGTGGTTTTTTTGTTTTTTTAAGATAAATCTCGGCTGAAGGATTATTAACTAAATATAAAATTAAATCCCAAGCCAAATAAGGATGTTTTGAAGTAATCGAAGTTGCCAACCCCCAATAAGAAGCCAAGGTTAATTTTTTATCTGAAAATTGAGGCAAGGGCGCAATTGAAAAATTAAGAAAAGGAGATTTCTCCTGAATAACTTTTTTCTGATAAAAAAAATCAATCATCATCGCAGAAGCGTTTTCTGAAAAATTATCAATTGACCAATGCATTTCATCATTCCAAGTATAATAATAAGAAAATGGATTGGAAAATTGAAGGTAAAAATCAAGAACATTTTCTACATTTTTATCAAAAAAAAATCTCTTTCTCTCTAAATCAAATAAATTTTCTTTTTTTTGAAGCATTAAGGTTAAAATAATTTTCGAAGCATTATCTATATTTGAAAAAGTTCCCATTGAAATTGCTGATTGAATAATTTTTCCTGAAACATCTGTTCTTGTTAATCTGGGAGTTGCTGCTTCAACCTCTAACCAAGTTTTCGGAGGCAAAGCAATCGAGGCATTATTAAATAAATCTTTATTCCAGTATAAAGCCAAAGTATCAACTGATAAAGGCAAAGCATAAATTTTTTGCTTCAAAGAAAAATCTTCTAAAACAACATCAACAAAGGCATCTTTAATATCTCTAAAAGAAGCAAGATCTTGAGGCATTGGTGCAAGTTTATTTTTATGTTTTAAAAGCCAAGTGTTTTTAATAAAAAATACATCCGGTCCCTTTCCTGAAGCCAAAGCATCAATAAGATCTTTTTCATAATTTGAATAACTTTTTTGAAAGTATCTAATTCTTACATTTGGCTTTAACTTTTTGTAGTTATTAAAAATCTCTGAAAAAACTTCTCTTTTATCAAAACCCCAAACCACTAATGTTATTTCTGGTGGCTTTGGTTTTCTGCCAAAAAACATTGCTCCAATAATAAAAATCAATATCAACCCACAACTAATTAAAAAAATATTTCTTTTTGGCATTTTTCAAAATTATATTTTAAACAAACATTTTTTCAAGTTTAATTAAATTACCAAATATCTTATCTTAATAAACTTCAAATCACTATTTTAGATATTTCATTGGGTCAATTGAACCACCAAAAGGCATCAAACCGCAATACCTGCTTTGCTTCATTATAAATGTTCGAGCATCATAAACAGTAAAATGAAGATGAGGACCGGTGCTAAAACCTGAACTTCCGGAAAAACCAATAACATCTCCTTTTTTCACCTCCTGACCTTCTTTTACTTTTATTAAAGAAAGATGAGCATAGAGAGTTGCCAAATTATTTGGATGTTTAATCACAATAAATTTTCCGTAAGCACCACGCCAGCAATATCGATCTTGGTTTCCCAAAGCAACAACTATTCCGTCATACGCAGCTTTAACCGGAGTTCCAATCGGAATTCCAATATCAATTCCATTATGAAATTTAGAATAATAATGAGTTCGAGCAAATTTAGTAGCCCCATAACCCTGAGTAATTGGTCCCTTAAGGGGCCATAGAAGCAACCCTTTATAAGGAGATGGCAATCCTTCAACTTTCACCTTGTTTCTCAATTCTTTTTCCAATTCGTCAATTTCTTCTGCAATTTTTTTTCTTTGTTCTTCAATATTTTTTAAAATTTCTTGATAAACCGCTTCTTTATTTTTTGTTTTTTTCAAAATTTCCCTTTTTTCTTCCTTTTTTTGACTTAAAATAATTTCTTGATATTTAAGTTGTTCTTTTAAATCGTTTTGTCTTTTTTTGTCTTTTTGAAGTTTTTCTTTTTTAGATTCCAAATCCGTTCTTAAATTTTTTAATCTTCCAACATAATTCTTTAGATATTTTTGAAGATTAAAAAAATTTTGACATTCCGAAACAAACTGAGAAAATTTTTTATGTTTTAAAAAAATTAAAAACAAACTTTCATTCTCTATTTGATAAAGATTTTGAATTATTTTTTTTAATGTTTCTTTGTTTCTTTCTATTTTTTTATTTGTTTCTTCAATCTCAAAATTTAACTTATCAATTTCTAAAGACAAAAGATCTATTTTTTCTTGGCTAATTTTAATTTTAAAATCCAACCCTCTAATTTGAGAATCAAAAAAATTAACCTCTTTTTTCAAAGAAACTGCCTGCTGCTGGATTTCAGAAATTTTCTTTTGATACTCTTTTGATTTTTTCTCAAGTTCAATAATTTGGTTTTCTCTTTCTTTAATTTTTTGTTTCAACTCCTCAATATCAACATTGTCTTCTTTGACATCTTCTTTAGCCAGTACAAGAACAGAATTTTTCTTGAATTTTAAAAAAAATATCCCAAAAAAAATTATCTCTAATATCAAAAAAAAACAAAGATATTTAAAAAAATTTTTTCGTCTCATAAAATTTTTTCAATAAAAATAATATAAAGAAAAGCACAAATGTCAAAAAACATTTATTGATTATCAAACTAATTGACGCTTATGGTTTTTTGAGTATCCTAAAAAATATGAAAGGCACAAAAGATAAAAACCATAAAAAAAAGGAAAAAAAAGAAATCAAAAAAGAAACAAAAATTTCTGCCTTGCGCAAAGAAACTAAAAAAAGCATTTTAGGAACAATTCTCTTCGCTCTTTTTGCAATTCTTTTTCTTTCTTTTTTAAACAAAGGTGGCGCAATTGGGACAAAAATTAATTCTAGTGCTCAATATCTTTTTGGTTTGGGAAGATTTATTTTTGCTTTTGTATTTTTATCTTTATCATTAATATTTTTAATTTCCTCAAGAATCGAAAAAATTTATTTAACAAGTTTTTTGGGGGGCGGAATTTCATTTTTCTCTTTTTTAGCCATTATTTCGCTTTTTTTCAATAAAGGAGGAAAAATCGGAGGAATTTTATCTTTAGTAAAAAAAGAATTTGGAGTTTATGGAACTTTTATTCTTTGGTTTTCTTTGTTTTGGATTGGAATTTTCTTGATGTTTGATATCTCTTTTAAAGAAATAAAAAAACTTTTTAAAAGAAAGAAGAAAGAAAAAGAAGAATTTGAACCTTTTGTTGAATTAGAAAAAGTAAGAAAAGAAGAAAAAAAGCCAGAAGTTATAAAAAAAATTTACAAAGAAAAAACAGAAGAAGAAATTGAAGAAAAAAAAGCAGGAGAATTTGAATTAAATTTCGCAAAAACAAAAACTTTACAAAGAGAAAGAAAAACCCTTCCTCCGATTGAGATTTTAGAAGGAGAAAAAGGCAAACCAACAATAAATGATTTACAAATCAATATGAATATCATCAAAAAAACTTTAGAAAATTTTGGAATCACCGTAGAAATGGGAGAAGTTGATGTCGGACCAACTGTGACCCGCTATACTTTAAGACCGGCTCAAGGAACAAAACTTTCAAAAATAATTGCTCTTCAAAATGAACTTGCTTTGGCATTGGCATCTCACCCAATTAGAATCGAAGCCCCAATTCCGGGAAAATCATTAATTGGAATTGAGGTTCCAAATAAAAGCATCGTTTTAGTTAGATTAAAAGGATTAATCAACACTCAAACATTCAAAGAATTACCTCCTTTAACTTTTCCTCTGGGCAGAGATGTTAGTGGTGCCCCAATATATACTGATTTAAGCGCAATGCCCCATCTTTTGGTTGCCGGCGCTACCGGCTCCGGAAAATCAATTTGCATCCACTCTTTAATTTGTTCTTTACTTTTTAAAAACCTGCCAGAAATTTTGAAACTTCTTTTAATTGATCCAAAAAAAGTTGAATTAAGTTTATATGAAGGCCTCCCCCACTTAATTGCTCCAGTAATTACAGAACCAAAAAAAGCAATTACTGCTTTAAAATGGGCCACCCAAGAAATGGACCGTCGATACTCTATTTTATTAGAAAAAAATGCCCGAGATATTTTTACTTACAATCGCCTTGCCCTAAAAAAATCAGAAGAGTTAATGCCTTTTATTGTTATCATCATTGATGAACTTGCTGATTTAATGAGTGTTTATCCAAAAGAAATGGAGGCCTCAATTGTAAGATTGGCTCAATTGGCTCGAGCCACAGGAATTCACTTAGTGGTTTCAACCCAAAGACCCTCCACCGAAGTAATTACTGGATTAATTAAAGCAAATATCACTTCGAGGATTGCAATGAAAGTTGCCAGCCAGATTGATTCTCGAACCATTATTGATAGCGCTGGAGCCGAAAAACTTTTGGGAAGTGGTGATATGTTGTTTTTATCTCCAACCTTTTCAAAACCAAAAAGAATTCAAGGAGTTTACATTTCAACTACTGAAATTAAAAAAATTGTTAATTTCTGGAAAAAAATTAAAATAGATGAAGAAAATGAAATTATTAGAAAACCCGATCTTGAAGAAGAAAACCTTCAAACAAATTCTCCAAATAGTTTTTTGGATTTAGAAGAACTGGAAAAAGAAACCGAAATCGACCCTTTATATAACGAGGCATACAAATTAGTAGTTGAAACTCAAAAGGCATCAGCAACCTATCTTCAACGATATCTAAAAATTGGTTACGCTCGAGCGGCACGACTTTTGGATTTACTCGAAGAAAAAGGTGTTATTGGACCAAGCCGTGGCGCAAAACCAAGAGAAGTTTATCATAAAAAAAACGAAGAAAACAACTTATAAAAAATGCTTGATAAAATTATCTCTAAAATTTTAAAAGAAACAAAAAACAAGAACTTATCAGATAAAGAAATTGAAGAAAGAATTTCGAAAGAACTTAAAGGAAAAGTAAAAGGAAAAATCTTCAGATTAAAAGATCCGGAATCTTTAATTTTTTTCATTTTTCAAGATTACCTTAATTTTTACCAACAATTTAATTCTAAAAAAGAAAATCTCTCTCTTAAAAAAGCAATTAATTTTCTTGAAGACAAATCCTCAACTTTAGAAGAAAAAAAGAAAGCCATAATTTTTTTGGCTTCTTTAAGAAAAAAAACTGCTTTTAATTATTTAAGCAAACTCAAAAAAAGATCCTCTGGAATTTTAAAAGTTTTTAGCACTATTGCCTTTGAAGAATGCGCTTCCTTTTTTAATAAAGAAAAAATTTTTAGAGGTACTTTGGATACTCTTCTAAACTACAAAGAGCAGGAAGAAACACTAAAAGATTTGTTTCCTTTTGAATTTTGCAATCGAAAATGCGAAAAATGCCCCTTTAAATTAAGATGTCTCCATTTCCAAGAAGAAACAAATTTCAAAATTTTTGTTTCAAAGAAAAAAAGAAAAGAAAAACTACTTTTGGAAATTGACGCCAGATATTCAGAACTACTTCAATTAATTTATAAAAAAAGAAATTCAATTAAAATAAAAATTTTAAAAGATAAAAGCGACGAGAAGAAAATAGAAAAAATAGAAAAAGAAATTAAAAAAGACCCGCTTTTTAAAGCATTTGAGAAAGAATCTCGAAGAGCAAGATCTCTTTTTCTAAAACTATTAGAAATTTCAGTTATCGAAGACAAATTAGATCTTTTAGATGAAGAACTAAAAGAAACGCTTCATTTCTGGATGCTTCTTTCAAATAAAGCCAAAAAGGTGTTTTTTGACTTTTATTTTCAAAAAGAATTTTTAAAAAAGAGCGAAAAATCAATAAGCCATTTGATTGCCGCCGCAAATTTTTTAAAAAACCTTTCTTTATATTTAATTTTTAATCAAAAAATTGAAAGAAAAATTAAACCTTTTCTTTCAATTGAGTTTCTGATCTTAAAAACAAATCTAAAAAACTTTGCCGAAAATTTAGAAAAAAAATTTCCCGAATCAAAAAATTATTTAGACAAAATTTTTATTAATTAAACTACTTTTTTAATCCAAATTTTATAGTTAGGAGATTTTTCATAAAAAAGATGATAATTTTTTGGTTCAAAAAACTTTATTGATTTCGATTTTGTTTCTTTTAAAATTTTTGATTTATTTGAAAAAATAAAACTCTCAAAGTCCGGACTTGTTTTTAAATAAATTTCAATTAAATTTTTAGGTTTTAAAGAAAGATCATGCCTTAATTTTTGGATCTGACGAATAAAATCTTTAATTTTTCCTTCTTCTTCAAGTTCTTTGGTAATTGTTTTTAAAATTGCGAAACTAAAATTTTTTTCTTTGCCAATCTCAAACCCTTCCAAATCACTTCTTAAAACTTTTACTATTTGAACCTTTTTTAAATTTAAAGATTCTTCTAAAATTTCCTTTTCTTCTTTTGAAATTTTATTTTTTGTCGCAAGAATCCCCAAAGATAAAGGTTGCCTTAATTTTATTTTCGCTTTATTTCTTAAAGCAAGCCCTAAAGAAATTACATCTCCCAAAAACTCCATCTTTTTCTCAATTTTTTTCTTAATCAATCTTTTATTTATTTTAGGCCAATCAACCAAATGAATGCTTTTAGGATTTTTTATTTTCAATTTCTGCCAAATTTCTTCACTGATAAATGGACAAAAAGGGGCTAAAAGTTTATTAAATTCAGTTAAAAGATAGTAAAAAACCGCATTCTCCTCTAATTTTGGCTTTTTTTGAAATTTTTTTCGGGAAAACTTAAGCCAAGTTCTTGAAAAATCATTTAAAAATTTATCCAAAGTTCTTGCCGCCAAATGAAGTTCAAATTTTTCTAAATATTTAGTTACTTCCTGCTTTGTAGTTTCAATTCTTGAGAGAATCCAAAGATCTAAAAAGTTTTTAGAGAAAACAATTTTTTTCGGCTTTTTAGAATAAAGATTGAAAAAGTTAAAAACATTAAGATAGGTTAAAACAAATCTTTTAAAAAAAGTTTTCAACTCATTTTCATCAAACCTTTTTGGTTCCCAACTTGGATTGATAATATAAAAATACCAACGAACTGCATCAGCGCCATATTTTTCCATCACTTCAAATGGCTCAACCACATTACCTTTTGATTTTGACATCTTTCTGCCATATTTATCTAAAATATGACCAAGAGAAATAACATTTTTATAAGGAATTCCACAATCAAGCAAAGTAGAAATAACCAGCAGAGTATAAAACCAACCTCGTGTTTGATCAATCCCCTCACAAATAAAATCAGCAGGAAAAGGAATTTCTTTGGTAATTTTTTTAAAAGAAAAATTTTTATTTAAGTTCTTCAAAATAATTTTAGCACTTTGAGCAAAAGGCATTGAACCAGAATCATACCAGCAATCAATCACTTCAGGAACTCTTTTCATTGTTCCATTACACTTCGAACATCTAAAAACTATTTTATCAATAAAAGGGCGATGAAGATCTTTAATTTTCTTTTTAGAAAGCTTTTCTAATTCTTTTAAAGAACCAATGACTTTAATTTCACCGCAATTCTGACAAACCCAGATTGGAATCGGCACACCCCAATAGCGCTGACGAGAAATAGTCCAATCCTTTAGTTCCTCGAGCCATTGACCAAACCTCCCTTTCTTTAAATAAGAAGGAATCCAATTAATTTTTTGATTGTTCTTAATGATTTTTTCTTTCTCAGAAGTTACTTTAATAAACCAAGATTCTCTAACAAAATAAATTAAGGGAGTTTCACAACGCCAGCAAAATGGATAATCATGCTCGTAAAATTTTTCTTTAAATAAAAGATTTTTCTTTTTAAGATCCTCAACTATCAAAGCATCAGCATCCTTTACAAACTTTCC
>JAGGUH010000008.1 GCA_021158645.1 bacterium
CAGAAAGAAGCAATTCCCAAATCTTTGATAAGATTACATTTTTCTAACGATGCCAGAGAAGACGAAGCAAGAGAATTGGTAGCCAGACAAAGGTTGCAGACAATAACATCTCTTTCCAATTTAGCCATCTTTGCTGATGAAGGAGATGTACTTTTTGGTCAGCAGTTAGGCAAAGATTTGAAGCGAGTTAGAGCAACGGTAAATTATATTAATAAAAATACAAAGGTAATGGTGGTAATAAACACTACCGGCACTCCTTATTACAGACGGCAAATTTTAAGAGATGTTGTTTACTGGTATGGATTATCTCAGGGAATTAAAGATAATATTCTCAAAGAGGTAAGAGGCAATATTGTGGCTTATGAGAATGTATCAAATAAATATATACTCCAGGATATAATTAAAGATTTTTTCAAAAATTACAAAAATGTCAAAACAAATGACGGAAGCAAGGCAAAAATAGCCATTTACTTCCCAAATATCTCTGCCTTAAGAGAATCTAAGCCAATTATTGAAAGGACACTGATTAATTTAAAAATAGATCCTTCTGTTATTTTAGAGGTTCATAATGAATCGCCGGAAGAAGTAAAAGATTTATTTACTAATAGAGTTAATGATCCTAAAATTCCATACAGAGTTTTTCTTTTGGTTAATATGGGAACGCGCGGTTGGAATTGTCCATCGCTTTTTGCCACGGCTTTGGTTAGGAAATTAACCTCCAGTGGCAATTTTGTTTTACAAGCGGCTTCAAGATGTTTAAGGCAGGTACCCTTCAATCAGAAAAAAGCAAAAATTTATCTTTCAAAAGATAATGTGCCGATTTTAGACAGCCAGTTAAAAGAAACTTACGGTGAAACTTTAGAAGATTTAAACCGGACGCGGCAGGATATTGTTAAGAAGAAACTTGTTTTAAATCCGAAGAAAATAAAAATACCACCAATAGTTTTGAGAAAGAAAGTAAGAAAAATCATCCCTCTAAAAATTAGAATAAACTCTGAAAATATAGATATTAAAAAATCAAAAATAAAGAAGGAAATAATTGGTGAAAAGGGAATTTATACTCCTGTAGATTTTGGAAAAAGAGTATTGACTGAAGTAGTCCATCAAAAAGTTCAACTTGAACCGGATTTTATTGATGTTTATTCTTTAGCGATTAATTTAGCCGAAACTTACCGTCTTTCTTTGATGCCGCTTTACGAAAAATTGAAAACACTTTATCCTGAGGGAGAAATTACTGAGCCAGAAGCGGTAGCAATTCAAGAGCAAATAGAAAAGCAAGTTCAACAATATAAACAAGTAATTGAAGAAATAGAACAAGCACTGGCTTTAATTAAGAAAGAAGGGTTTGAGCAAGAAACGGAAAAAGGCAAAAAAGTTTATGTTACTGAAATTCGTATTCAAAAAGATAAAATGAAAGATTTATTGGTGGATTATAAAGAAATGTTGATGCGACTTCACCAAAAGCAGTTAACCTTTGGTTTTCATTATTCGCCTTACAATTTTGATTCAAAACCAGAAAAAGAATTTTTTGAAGGAATTTTAAGAGAATTAAATCAAGACCCTGATGATGTAGAAGATATTTATTTTACTGGCGCAATTACTGACCCGAAGAAGACCGACTTTATTTTTGAATACAAGGACAATGAGGGTAAATGGCGCAATTACTCTCCCGATTTTCTTATCCGCAAGAAAAATGGCAAAATGTTAATAGTGGAAATAAAAGGAAGCGATAGAGCAAGCAACGACAAGGTAAAGGCAATTAGAAAGGAAATGAAAAAAATTGAAAAAATAAACCCGAAGAGATTAAAATATGAGATTTTAGAAGTCAGTGGAGAAAATTTAGGATTTAAAGAGATTCAAAAAGTCAGGGACTGGATTTATGGAAACCAAGGGTAAAAGACAAGAGTTAAGCATAAAAAAGACTATTAGAAGAAGAAAATAAAATAAATAGTTTTTAATTTTTAAAGATTGATTTATGGTCAAAAAAGAAAGAAAAAATAACGAAATAGACGAAGCGAAGAAGAAATTAGATGAAATAGATGAGAAATTGAGAATTTTAAAAAGAAGGTCTTTGAAAGCCAATAATCTTTGGTTAAAAAAGGCTACTATTCTTTCTTGGTCTTTCTTTGCTCCTGCTTATTTAGAAATATCTCGTCTTGGATGTATGTCTTTGTTAAAGAAGAAAAAATTTAAAGACTCAGATAAGTTTTTGTTGCTTCCCATTGTTTATAATTTAAGACATGCATTGGAGATAATGATGAAATCTTTTATTCAAAAATTTGATTCAAATTACAGTAAGACCCATAATATTGGAATATTATATAAAGAGTTAGAGAAAAAAATAAAAAATGGTAATTGTAGGAAGATTTTAGATGAAATTTATTTATTGGTAGTAAAGTATCAACAAATGCCTTTTTTTAAAGAAGGATTCAAAGAAGGATTGATTGCTCCTTTTTGGGTTGATGATCGCAATAACACTCTCTTAAGATATCCAGGATTTGTTGAGGTTAGTATTTTTATAGATTTTAATAATCTTTTTTTTAATATTGATGATTTTACATTTAGAGATATGTTAGAGGATATAAAAACCGATATAGAAACTGTTATCGATATTATGCACAAATGGAGAAGTGTGATATCTTCTAATAAAAAAAGTGTGAAGAAATAATAGTGTAAATTATATGACAATGAATAGGGACAACATAGGAAAACAAAATAAAATCAAAATCTCGCCGGCAAAAGGCAGGCCGATGCTTTATTGGGTTGGGAAAAAGCCGTTAGATTATGTCAAAGGTTATCCGGCTCAACTTTTGGAAATTTTTGACCCATTGAAAACCGGCTTAAAATATGAAACGCCGAGATATGAAGATTTAAAAAAGAACTGGCAAAATCTTTTACTTTGGGGAGACAACAAAGATATTTTAGCCACGCTTTTAGAGCAGGGATTTAGAGGAAAAATTGATTTGATTTATATTGATCCGCCGTTTATGAGCGGCGCTGATTATGCCAGAAAAGTGGAACTGCGGGGAATAAAAGAAAGCCGAACTAATCTTGATGAAGCGGATTTAATCCAGCAAACAATGTATTTTGATATGTGGAAAAACGACGCCTATTTGCAGTTTATGTATGAGAGATTGATGTTGTTAAAAGAGTTGTTATCAGAAACAGGAAGTATTTATGTGCATTTAGATTGGCATGTGGGACATTATGTGAAATTATTGATGGATGAAATTTTTGGACAAGAGAATTTCAGAAATGAGATTGTTTGGGTATATACTGGACCAAGTGCTCCGGGGCAGGCGCAATTCTCGAGGAAGCACGATATTATATTATGGTATTCTAAAAATCCTGATAGATGGATTTTTAATACCGATAGCGTCAGAATTCCTTATCATGGGACTACTGCTGGAAAGTTTGAAAGCGAAGGTACTGGTTTTGGTGGCAAAAAAGCAGATTTATCAAAAGGGAAAATACCAGAGGATTGGTGGTATTTGCCTATAGTTTCGAGAATTAGAACAGAAATTTTGGATTTTACCACCCAAAAGCCCGAAGCGCTTTTAGAAAGAATTATCAAAGCATCTTCTAATCCCGATGATTTGGTTTTTGATTGTTTTATTGGTTCAGGAACAAGTGCGGCGGTGGCGCAAAAACTTGGCAGGCGATGGATTGGCTGCGATATTAACAAAGGCGCGATTCAATTAACTTCCAGCCGGCTGCAGAAAATTATTCAAGAGCAAATTAAAAACAAGCAGACAAAATATCTTTCTTTTGCGCTTTACAAAGTTAATAATTATGATTTGAAAATTTTACAAACCGAAGCGACAGAATTGGCGATTAAGCATCTTGGTATTAGCAGGACAAAAACAGATTCTTTTTTCGACGGCACCTTGGGCAAAAATGAATTAGTTAAGATTATTGATTTCAACCATCCTCTAACCTTGCTGGATTTGCAATTAATAAAAGATGAATTACAAAAAAGGCCAGAGGAAGACAGAGATATTGTTGTTATTTGCTTAGGTAAAGAATTAGCAGTTGACCCTTGGGTAGAGGAATGGAATAAAAAACATCCAGTAAACAAAATCAAAATTATTGAACTTAAAACCGACCAAAAATATGGCAAGTTTTTAATCCATCAGCCCGACCAAGCCAAGGTAAAAATTGAAAGAAAAGGGAATAAAGCCATTATTGAAATCTTGGACTTTATCTCGCCGACAATTGTTAAAAAATTAGAAATGGATAACACTGTTTTCAAAGTTAAAATTCCAGATTTTAGAAGTATGATTGATTGCGTTTTAATTGATACCAACTATGATGGTAAAACATTTCATATTGTTTACTCTGATATTCCGCAAAAGAAATCAGATTTAATTCAGGGCAAATACGAGTTAGAAATCCCAAAGAGCAAAGTCACCATCGCGGTAAAAATCATTGATATGTTAGGAGAAGAAGTAATAACTACAAAGAGAATCTAAAAACAAAAATTAAATCTAAAAATTCCTCCCGCGATTTGCTTTTACCAAAATTAATGAGCGGAGAGGTGAGGGTGTGAATATGAATATGAAAAAACATCAACATACAATACCAAGATGTTATCTTAAAAATTTTTCAGATAAAGATGGATTTATTTGGACGCTTGATAAAAATGGGAAAATTTTTGGAGTAAAACCAAAAAATATATTAGTTGAAAACCATTTTTATACGATCACATTAAAGAGTGGTAAAAAAAGTCTTTTTGTAGAAGATACCCTTGCTAACATAGAAGGTGCTTACACAGATATATTTAGAGATAGAATTTCAAAAGATCAATTTCTTACAGAAGATGAGCGTGCCAAAGTATCTATCTTTATTGCGGCTCTTTTACTTAGAACTAAGCCATATAGGGAGAGCCTACGCAGGATGTTTCAAGAACTTAAAGATAATATTGAGAAGTGGGAAAAACATTTAAAAATGATGAACTCCAAAGTTCGTAAGACTATATCAGCAATGCCGCCTAGTAGTGGCGAAACTATTAATTTAAAGGATATAGAACAATGTCTAAACGGACTAAATGAGCAACATTCAGTTGGTATAATTATTAACTTGCCAAAAATATCTCAGTTAATATTTAATATGAAATGGGCGGTATTCAGGAACACAACTTGCGGTTTTGTTACATCTGATAATCCAGTTGTAGTTATGAGACCAGCCTCAATAAGAAAATATGGCCCCGATGCTATCGGAAGTCGACCAGGGTTATTATACAAAGATGCAGAGTTAACAATGCCTTTATCAAAAGATAGATTATTACTAGCGGGCTGGATTCTTGAAAGAGATTCTTATTTAACTATAGAAGATACATGGACAGATAGTCTTAACTACAGAACAATTATTCATTCTTCAGAAAGAATAATTACTGATTCTAGGACGAAAGCCGAGGCGATTAAGTTTAAAATATACAAAGACAGTTTATAAATCAACTAAGACTTATGCATAAAAAAACTTACCGAAAACAATTTAACCGAGCAATCATCCATTGAATGGTTTAAGCAACCTAACTACGAATACAAATTTGGGTTGGATATTTCTTTCTACTGGGGCTTAGAATCAAAAAAACAATTTTTCTAACTGGGAGAATTTGGGGTTGTATAATTTGAACAAAAGTTGGAGAATTAATTGAGAAATATTCAATTTTAGCTTAAGTATTAAAGGAAAGTTATGAAGAAAATTGTAACGGGAAAATTTGTAAAAAGACTAATACCTATAGAGATAACATTGGGCTTCGTTCGAGTACCTAATAAATATAAAGAGCTTTTTCCAAGGACAGATTCTAACATCACTTTTTATTTGGGAAGTAGTAAGAGAAAAAGTAGACTACATTATAATTCGAAACATCAACGCATTACTGGACTGGCAAACTTCTTTCGCTTGAATAATGCTAAACCCCGGGATGTTTTAGAATTTGAAAAGTTAAGAAGTAATGAGTTTATCTTGCGACTTATAAAAACAAAAAGTCAGGTGGATTTGGGTTTCAGCTTTGACGAAGCAAAAGAGATCATCGATCCTAAAAAAATTAAACCTTCAGTAAAAGGTAGAATAATAGAAAATAGGATAAAAGAGATATTGATTTTATATAGCCAAGGTTTGTTAAGTGTATATGAGCCGGAAATTGATACAAGAGGCATTGATTTAATAGTATTAAAAGAGGGTTCATATCGGCCTATTTTTCTTCAAGTAAAAGGCAAGTTCAACTTACGAGGTAATAATTTTCAAATAGGGGTAAAACAGAAATCATTGATACCTCACAAATCCCTTTTTATTATTGGTGCTTATTTTAATCCGCAGAAAATGGACTTAGA
>JAGGUH010000005.1 GCA_021158645.1 bacterium
AGTTCATAAGGCGATTTTGCCCAATAATGAAATTGTAGCAGTAAAAGTTCAAAGACCGGGTATTAAAGAAATAATTGAATTAGATTTAAAAATTTTAGAAAACTTAGCCGGGTTTTTAGAAAATCGTTTTTATAATGGTTGGGTTTACCAACCAAAACTAATAGTGACTGAACTTAAAAAAGCCATAAAAAGAGAAATTGATTTTACTAATGAGGCATATAATTTTGAAAGGTTTAGAATAAATTTTAAAGATATTGAATATATTAAAGTTCCTAAAATTTATTGGGAAATGTCCACTTCTAAAGTTTTGACTATGGAATTTATGAAAGGGATAAAAATTAATGAAATTACTCAAGAGAAATATAAAAATGTTTTTGATCCAAAAAAAGTTGCTAAACGAGGTGTCCAGGCAATTCTCAAACAAATTTTAGAAGATGGGTTTTTTCATGCTGATCCTCATCCGGCTAATCTTTTAGTTCAACCGCCAGCCACTATTGTAATGTTAGATGTGGGAATGGCGGGTTATTTAGATGAAGAAACAATTTCTACCTCAGCAAAATTACTCCAGGCAATTATTGATAAAAATTTAGAACAAATTATAAGTTGTCTCAAAAATTTAGGTGTAGTAATTAAAGAAATTGATAAAAATTCATTTCGGCAGGATTTAAAAGAATTGCTTGACCGTTATTTTGGAGTTCCTTTAAAACGTTTAGAAATTAAAAAAATCAGCGAAGATATGCTAAAAGTGATGGTAGAACATCATTTATCTTTGCCTTCTAGTTTTGTTTTGATGCTAAAAGCCCTTTCTATGGAAGAAAATATTGGCAAAAAACTTGATCCAGATTTTGATATGATTTCTACAGCAAAACCTTTTGTTAAAAAAATTCTACGAAAAAAATTTATGCCTCAGGAATTGTTGAAAAAAAGCAATATTTTATTTCAAGAAAGTTTAGAATTAATTGAAGAGTTGCCTAGAGATTTAATTGATATTTTACATAAATTTAAAGAAGGCAGATTAAAATTTAACTTTGAACATCAGGGATTGGAAAAATTGATAACAGAAATTAACCGTTCCAGTAATCGGATTTCATTCAGTTTAATTATTGCTGCTTTAATTATCGGCTCTTCTTTAATTTTACAGCAAAAAATTGGTCCCTTTATTCTTGGCTATCCGGTTTTAGGAATTATTGGCTATCTTTTAGCCAGTTTTTTTGGTTTTGGGTTAATAATTTCAATTTTAAAATCAGGCAAATGGAAATAATTTAATTGAGTGATGTAAAAGTTAGGGTTGCGCTTGAATTTTCACCTCTTACCTTATATCTCCCAACCTTTATTGTAGCGGGGACGGAGGGACTCGAACCCCCAACCGACGGTTTTGGAGACCGTTGCTCTTCCAATTGATCTACACTCCCTTACAAGCTAATTAGCAATTGGCTTAAAAAATAATATTCAATCTAAAAACTAAAAACTACATCTAAAAAGTCAAATCTAAAATTTTATTGTTTATTTGAATTAAAGATTTTAGATTTTAGATGTAGATTTTACTTTTTACTTTTTAGATTTTAGATTTGTTGTTTCGAATTTGTTTGTAATTTGCAATTTAAATGAATTAGTTTTGTACTTTACGCTTTAAAGTAATTTGGAATTTTGAATTTTTCTACTATCAATTGGTTCCTTACAATATTTGGTATACTTTAAATCTTCTAAGATATAGTTTGTTTCTAAAATTTCATTGACTTATATTTACTTGTTATGTTCTATAATCTTTAATTAAAGATTTATTTTTATTAAAGCCCTTACATATTTTATTTAAAGGACATTTATTGCATTTGGGATTTTTATGATTGAAACAAAAATTGATTCCTATATAAATTAATCCGTCATCAAAATCTCCAATCCCGAAGTCAGAATTAAGAAGTATAGCATTTGGCAATTGCTGTATTTCAATTGTTGTTGGCTTCCTTTTTCTTGTTTTAAGATGGTTCAAAACGATATCTTTATAATTCTTGCTAATTTTTTTGTCAATATTCTCTATTTGTGCTTTTTTGCCTCTTATATTAGTTATTCGAATATAATTAGTACCACCCTTGCCTTTTCCTTTCTGAATTACATTCCAATTTTCATAATCTTTTAAATCTGCAAGAGACAAAAAGAATCCTGTTCTGAGCAATACTCTCCCCGTGTTACTATCAAATGGGACTTCATAAGACCATTTGCTCCACCCTTCTGTTTTTTTAATTGATAAATTAAATGTATGAATATACCACTTTATAAACAGATGACATGCTTTATTTCCAATGGCACTACCCAAGCCATATCTTTTGTGGTTTTTGATTTCTTTGCTTGCCGTCTCGGAAGATAAAAAACTTTCTATATATTCAACAAGTGGTTGAACGGATTCTTTTTTACCTAAATCTTTTTCAAGGAGCAAGGGGACACACAATGGAACGCCCCATCTATGAAGACCGTAATCCAGCACTTGATTAATTGAAATAATTCCTCGCGGAGATTGGGCAAAGAATAAATTGTATTTACTTGGATTGGCGTTATTTAACTTTGCCCAAGTTTTAGCTCTTAATTTTTTTACAGATTTATGTTTGTCTAAAATTTCATCTATTGAGATATTTAGTTCTCTAAAAAAATCTAAAGGTTTATGAAATATTCTTATTTCTTTTCTGTAAAGAGCGTTTGTGACTTTCTTCAAAAGATCTCTAACTCCTGGTATATCCGGACCTTGATCTAAAACTACATTTAAAAAAAGATATCTTGCCAATATTTCTCTTCTTGTCCATGCTCCATCTATTGCGTCTAGTTCATCTATCTTTAATTTGCCATTTTTATCAAAGAAATATTTAAACGGTTCAATATCTTGTAATGCTGGAGCGTCAATTATTTTTCTTTTGCTGCCGATTTTTGCAATTTTAAACACCAAATTTTTAACGAAATTTAAGTTATTCATTTTTTCCACCAAGTTAATAGTTTTTGATCTTGAATTAATCCCTTTTTATTTAAGTAATAATCCAAAAGATGTTTAAAAACAATTTTTCCATTTTTATTTAAATCACCCATAATAAAATTTCTTTCCAACATATACGAAGCTACTCCTACCATTCCGCTACCACATAAAGGATCAAAAATTAAGCTATTTTTATTTGAAAAATGTTCTATTAAACATTGAAGAAGTTTAAATGGTAATCTCGTTGGATATTTTGGCATGTTAACCTTATAATCTCTTTTAAAATTTAAGGTGCTTAAATTTGGCTCTCCTCTCTGGCAATGAATAGTACTGCATCTGTTATTATAAATCCATCTGTTGCCTTTAGTTATCCAATAAATTTCATAAACATTATGAGAGGGTTTTTTTCTGCAAACAGGAGCAAAATTATAGGTCCAATACATTTTTCCTCGTAAGGTCAATCCTTGGAATCTAATAATTTTATTGTGAATAATATTACTATTATTCCACCCAGAAAAAATTAGGGCTTGACCGCTTTTCTTCAGGTTTCTTTTTATACATTCTAATAATTGTTGGATTTTTTCTCCGTATTCTGAAACACTCCATTCAACATAACCATTTACTACATTATTAACATTTCTATGATAATTTGTGGATTTTCCACTAAATTTTATTCCAAATGGTGGATCTGTAATTATTAAATCCGCATTAACTTTATACCAATCATTCATATCTTTAACAAGGTATTTATCTAACAAGTTTTTGATTATCTCTTTATTATTTCTTGTTTTGGTTGTTCTATGTTTTAATAAAGCTATATTCTCTGAAAATAAACTTTTATTCATATTAAGGTTAGATTACAAAACTAAAATTTAAAAGATTCAATTTGTGGGTTTCAAGTGACTTGAATTTTTAATCTTTTTTGTATTTTAACTCCTAATCGCAAGATATTTTTCGGTTTTTTGTATCGCTTTGCTTTACTCGCTTCTATTTTTCTACTATAGGATGCAAGGGCTGAGGTTATTCTTATATTTATTCACGCATTTCTTACTTCTTACTTCTTATTCTTAAAGATTTGATTTTTTAGATGTAGATTTGAAGTTTTATCTGCCTACGGGATGCAGGGATTTAAGATTTTGAATTTTAAATTTGTAATTTTTTTAATTGCAGTGCCCCTGGGAGGAGTCGAACCTCCATCTTAGCCTTAGGAGGGCTCTGCTCTCTCCGTTTGAGCTACAGGGGCAAATTTAAGTTTTTTGGCTGTTAATTAATCCTAATAACATTTTAGTGTTTCAAATTTTTTATAAAAACTATCGAATTCTTTTTTGTTGATTTGTCTCTTTTCAAAAATTAACTCTAGTAAAGAGACGCATTTGTAAGTTGATTCTCTCGCAATCGCGTAGAAAATTTACTGGCGGGGACGGAGGGACTCGAACCCCCAACCGACGGTTTTGGAGACCGTTGCTCTTCCAGTTGAGCTACGCCCCCTTGCGGGCTAATTGGCAATTAGCATTTGGCAATTAGCAGGAAAATTCATTGCGGGCTAATTGGCAATTAGCATTTGGCAATTAGCAATTGGTGGTTGGCAGTTGGTATTTAGCATTTTTTATCTTTTTGCTTCTTTATGAACGGTATGTTTTTTGCACCACTTACAATATTTTTTTAACTCTAATTTTTTATCCGCTTGTTTGGATTTATAAGTATAATAATTTATGCGATTACACTCGCGGCATTTTAATTTAATAATTTTTTTCTTCTTTTTTGCCATTTTGAGCCCATGGGCGGAGTTGCACCGCCGACCTCACCCTTACCAAGGGTGCGCTCTTACTAACTGAGCTACACGGGCAGTAAAAAATATTAAGATAAGATATAGAAATCTTACTCAAAAAATTTTCAAGGTCAAGAAAAAAGTAATAGATATTTATAAAATTCTTTCTGGAGAATTAGAAATTAAAAATAGTTTTCACTAAATTTTATAAAGTTTTTTAATATCATTCAGATTGTAATCTTTATAGTATTCGAAAGTTTATAATGGTTAAATATGAATCTAAAAATTAAATTGTAATTTTGTAAAAAAATGAGGATAAATTTGAGAAAAAGCTTGATATTTTTTAGGATAAGTTAAATAAAATATGTCTTACTTTAATTTTAACTTTCACTTTAATTTTTTCTGCTTTATAATTTTTGATTTTTTAAAAATGAACAATCTTTTGATAAATTTTTAGCAAACGCAAAATTACTTTGAAAAAAGTTTTTAAATTAAAGAATTTTAATTTTTGGCAATTGTTATTAAATTTTTTTGGTTGTTTCTTTTTAAAACAAAAATTTTCGTTGACATTTTTTTGATAATGGGTATCCTTGTTATAAAGGTCGAGGGTAGCAGTTTTTGTTTCCTTGTCAGTTTTCTCCAGAAGTCAACTTTTTAATTGTTGGGTTTTGGAGTTTCCAATAGTAGCAAACACTATTGGATAGATGACAAAAAATAAAACTTTTTTAAGGTAAATGACGAAGAAACTTTATGTTGGCAATCTTCCCTATGAAGTTACTCAAGATAGATTAAAAGAAATTTTTGAAGAAGCCGGAAAAGTAGAAGATTCAGTTGTTATTTTGGATAAGTTTTCCGGCAAATCAAAAGGTTTTGGTTTTGTAGAAATGGGAAGTGAAGAAGAAGCAAAAAAGGCAATAGAATCATTTAATGGTTATCAGATAGAAGATCGAAAAATAAAAGTTGATTTTGCTCGTCCGCCAAAGAAAAATTTTTCTTTTGGAAAGAAAAATTTTTAAATAAGAAGTTTGCCAGATTTTATTATTTTTAAGGAACATTCCAGCACTTTAAAGTGCTGGAATGTTTTTAATTATTTTTTCTTGTTTTTTTTAAAAAATTAAATAGATTTAGAGTATGGAAAAAAATATGGGGGAACAAAATGAACAAAATAATTTGGTTGAGAGGCCACCAGTAGTGGTTATTTTAGGGCATGTTGATCACGGAAAGACAACTCTTCTTGATACTATTAGAAAAACAAAAATCACCGAGGAGGAAGCCGGAGGAATTACTCAAACTATTGGTGCTTATGAAATTGTTCATCAAGGCAAGAAAATTACTTTCATTGATACTCCGGGACATCAGGCGTTTAAAAAAATGCGGGCTTTTGGAGCCAAAGTTGCTGATGTCGCTGTTTTGATAGTTGCTGCTGACGAAGGACCAAAAGAACAGACATTAGAAGCATTTAATTATATTAAAGAAGCAGGGATTCCAGTTTTGGTTGCTATAAATAAAATAGACAGACCTCAATCTGATGTTTTAAAAACAAAAAATCAACTTTCAAAAGTTGGGATTTATCTTGAAGGGTTTGGCGGCGAGATTCCTTCGATTGAAATTTCAGCAAAACAGGAAATTAACATCGATCAACTTTTAGATCTAATTTTACTTTTAGGAGGATTTCAACAATTAAAAGCAGATCCAAAAGGTCCAGCAAAAGGACTTGTCATTGAATCATTTTTAGATTACAAAAGAGGTAATACTGCAACTTTAATTATAAAAAATGGCACTTTGCATCGAGGTCAATTTATTGGAACTTTTTCTAGTTTAGGAAAAGTTAAAATTTTAGAAGATTTTTTAGGAAAAAAAGTAGAAAGTTTAACTTTTTCTTCTCCGGCTCGAGTTGTTGGGTTCGAGACGCTTCCTTTGGTTGGAGAAGAATTTTTTACTTCTTTTGATTTTGAAGAGGTTAAAAATTTTAAGAAAGAAAAAGAAACAAAAAGGCCAATTACAACCTTACTGGAGAATCCTACTAAAGAATCTTTAATTTTTCGACTAATTTTAAAAGCAAAGAGTTTGGGTGCATTAGAAGCATTGAAAGAAATTGTAAAGTCGGTCCAGAAAGAATTTTATCCTAAAATTGTTTTTGAGATTGTAAAAGAAAATTTAGGAGTTGTTAGTGAGGGTGATTTAAAACTTGCCAAAACTTCAAAAGCGATAATTTTAGCCTTTGATACCAAAAAGGACTTCGAGAAAGAACTTTTAGAACTTTATCAACCAAAAATAATTGAAAGTAAAATTATTTATGAAATCCAAAAAAATTTAGAAAGAGAATTAAATGAAATTTTAAAAGAAGAAAAAGAGAAATTTTTAGGGGAGTTTGAAATTTTGAAAGTATTTTCTTCTTTAAAAAAGAGAAAATTAATTGGCGGAAAAGTTATTTCTGGAGAAATTAAAATCAATCAAGAAGTGAGAATTTTTTCTGATGATAAAGAGTTGGGTGGTGGCAAAATTCTTAATTTAAGAAAATTGAAAAAAGATATTAAAATAGCAAAAGAAGGAGAAGAAATTGGCATTCTTCTTGAATCCGAAATTGAAGTTAAAGAAGGATTTTTTCTTAGAGTTTTAAAATGATTTGTTTTTCGATTTAATTAAAAGAAAAATTGTTAAAAAACAACAATTTGATTTTTTTTAAAAGTTTAGTATACTAAAACCGAAATGTTATCTAATAAACAAAAACAAGAAATAATTAAAAAATTTCAAATTCATAAAGATGATTCTGGTTCACCTGAAGTTCAGGTTGCTTTATTAACTTATCAAATTAAAAGTTTAATAAAACATTTAAAAAAATATCCAAAAGATGTTAGTTCAAGAAAAGGTCTTCTTGGAATGGTCAATCAAAGAAAAAGATTGCTTAATTATTTAAAAGAAAGAGAGCCAAAAAGATATCAATCTTTGATAAAAAAACTTGGTCTTAAAAAATAATTTTATGAACCAAGAATTAGCAAATATCGCTAAAATTTATTCCATTGGCTCGCATCAGGAATTAAGCAGTTATCTGCTTGGAAAGTCAAAGGATACATTAATTGGGGCATTGGTTGATTTACTGACGGATGTATATTAATGATAAAAATTCATCAACAATAAGAGAATTTATTACCGTGACATTGGCAGGATACAAACACAAACAAGGAAAGATTGGATACAATGGCTTCAAGCAAGATACTATTATTCCCGGTAAAACTATAAAATGCGAAGCGAAACCAAAGAATATTATCGCTGAAGAATTTGAAAAATTTACTAAAGGAGAGAGAAAAACAAGTCCAGCAAAATTAAATGGTGGTGGCAATTTTACAGATTATACGCCGAACAGATTAAAAAAAGACAAAAAAGAAAAAAATCTAAATATGTTAGTTAGTGGATTTATTGATGGAAAACTTATTTATATTATTGAGTTTCCTTTTAAATGCACAGATTTTATAGCGAATTTAGAAAAACAAATCAAACGATGGCAGAATAAATTGGTGGGTAGTAAAAACATAAAGGGTCAATTTTTAAGAAGCGCAACTTTTGACTATAGACATTTTATGCGTTGTCCAAAGCTAAAATTTGTTTTCCTTTTAGATAAAAAAGAATTATCAAAGTATAGGACTTTTATAACTAATGGCTTTTATGGTTTTTTGATGAGACCAGCAAAAAATGATTAAAAATTATAAAAATAAAATTTTTTGTGGAGATACATTAACAATTTTAAAATCCTTGCCAGACGAAATTGTTGATTTAGGGGTAACATCGCCACCATATAATAAAGGAGAAGACAAAAAGGGCTGGTTGGTTAAAAATGTAAAGTATAAAGGGGCTTCAGATAAACTGCCCGAAAATTTATATCAAAAAAATCAAGTTGCAGTCCTAAATGAGATTTTTAGAATAACTAAGTCGGGGGGTTCTTTTTTTTATAATCATAAAATAAGATGGGAAAGAGGAATATTGTTGCATCCAATGGATTGGTTGAGGAAAACAAAATGGGTTATTAGACAAGAAATAATTTGGGATAGAATGATTGCGGCAAATATTAGAGGTTGGCGTTTCTGGCAGGTAGAAGAAAGAATATATTGGCTATATAAACCCAAAGACAATCACTATATAGGGAAAGAATTAAAACCAAGACATGCTTTACTAACTTCTATTTGGCGATTTCCTCCTGAAAGAGAAAATCCTCATCCGGCTCCGTTTCCTTTGGCTTTGCCAATAAGATGTATTTTTTCTGTTATGGATGAAGAAAAGGGGAAATTGATTATAGATCCTTACTGCGGGAGCGGCACTACTTTAGTAGCGGCTAAAATTTTAGGGCATAATTTTATTGGTATAGATATATCAAAGGAGTATGTTAAATTTTCTGAAAAAAGATTAAGGAATTATAAGATAGAAGAAAAATATGCCAATGAAGAGATAGCAAAGCATATTGTAATAAAAACTTTCAAGGAGAGAAAAGAAAAAGGGGAATTTACTGGAAAATATGGATCGCAAAATAATAAAAAGGTAGAGCAACATTCAGTTTTTAAACTATTTGAATAATTTTATAAAAAATGGGAACGATAAGAATAAATAAATAAATTTGAAATTATTTTACAAAAAATAATCTTATGAAATTTGATCTAGATTTTTTAGGGGAAAAATTGGAAATAGAAATTAATAATTGGATGGAGCGGGCTGATAGTTCGGTAATGGTAAAATGTAAAGATACGGTAGTTTTGGGAACAATTGTTATTGGGAAAGAAGAAATGCTCCATTTAGATTATTTGCCTTTGATGGTTGAATATGAAGAGAGATTTTATGCTGCCGGCAGAATTGGAGGCAGTAGATTTATTAGAAGAGAAACTCGGCCCTCATCAGAGGCAATTTTGACTTCTCGTTTAATTGATCGTGCTTTAAGGCCATTATTTCCTAAAAATTTAAGAAGGGAAGTTCAAATTATTTTAATGGTTGTTTCTCTTGGCGAGATTGATCCTGATTTTTGCGCTTTAATTGGGGCTTCTCTTTTGGTAGAAATGTCAAAAATTCCTTGGAAAGGTCCAATTTCTGGAATAAGAATTTCAAAAATTGGCGATTCAATTAAATTTTTGCCAACTTTTGAAGAAAGAAAATTAGCCGAGATTGATTGTTTTGTTTCTTTAAAAGAAGGAGAGAAGATAAATATGATTGAGATAAAATCTAAAAACGCTTCAGAGGAGGAAATTTTTGAAATTCTTAAAAAAGCAATTCCTGAAATTGAAAAATTAAATCAATTTCAGAAAGAAATTCTTTCAACTTTAAAAATTCAGTCAGAAGATAAATTTCTTATTTTTCCTTCTTCTGAAATTCAAAACGAAGTTTCTGAATTTTTAACCGAAGAAAAATTAAAAAAAGCGCTTTTCTCAAAAAATCCTGATACTCTTTTAAAATTAAAAAAATCTTTTTTTAGTTTTCTTTCTCAAAAAAATTTTTCAGAAAAAGATTTAAGTTTGGCTTCTTTGCTTCTTGAAGAAAAATTAAGTTCTTTTTTAAAAGAAAAAGTTTTAAAAGAAAAAGTTAGACCTGACTTTAGGGGATTAGATGAAATTAGAAAAATAGACATTGAAACCTCTTTTTTGCCAAGAGTTCATGGTTCGGCTTTGTTTTGTCGAGGTTTAACTCATACCTTATCAACGGTTACTTTGGCTTCACCTTCAAATTCATTGATGATTGAAACAATCGAAACTGTCGGAGAACAGAGATTTATTCATCATTATAATTTTTTACCTTTTTCTTCTGGTGAAACTGGTTCTTTAAGAAAACCACCAAATCGGAGAGAAATTGGACATGGAAATTTGGTCCAAAATGCTTTGGAGCCAGTTATTCCCGAAGAGAAAGAATTTCCTTATACTATTAGAGTGGTTTCTGAAGTTCTTTCCTCAAATGGTTCAACCTCGATGGCTTCTTGCTGTAGTTCTTGTTTATCTTTGGCGGATGCCGGAGTGCCGATAAAAGATTATGCTGCCGGAATTGCTATGGGGATGGTTTTTAAAGACGAAAATAATTATCAGATTTTAACCGATATTCAGGGTCCTGAAGATCATTATGGCTCAATGGATTTAAAAATTGCAGGTACGAAAACTGGAATTACTGCAGTTCAAATGGATGTAAAATTAGAAGGAGTAAATTTAAAAATTTTAAGAGAGGCATTTTTAAAAGCAAAGGAGGCGAGAGAAAAAATTCTTGAAAAAATGAGAGAAGTTTTGCCCTCGCCAAGAAAAGAAATTTCTCCTTTGGCTCCAAGAATTTTATCACTGGTTATTCCTAAAAATAAGATAGGACTTTTAATTGGACCTGGCGGAAAAACGATTCAGGAAATAATTGAAAAATATCAATTGGAGGCAATTGATGTTCAAGAAGAAGGCGTTGTTTATATTACTGGTTATGATCAAAATTTAGTTAAAAAAGCAAGTGAAGTTGTTTCTCAGTTAACAAAAGAATATTATCCGGGGGAAGTTGTTACCGGGAAAGTGGCAAAAATTTTAGAATATGGTGCCTTAATCGAGTTGGATCAATTTCACTTGGGACTTTTACATATCTCTGAGATTTCTAATAAAAGAATTGGAAAAGTTTCTGATGTTTTAAAAGAAGGACAAGAAGTAAAGGTAAAAGTAATTAGAGCCGAGCCCGATGGAAGATTGTCTTTGTCAATGAAAACATTAAAACAATAAAAATCCTACTTTTTCACTTCCTGCTTCTCATCTCCCATCTCCCATCTCCCATCTCCCATCTCCCATCTCTCATCTCTCATCTCTCATCTCCCACTTCTCACCTCCATAGTTGTAGTTATCCACATTTTTGATTTGCAATTTGGTTTTTTTTTGCTAAAATTAATTCATTATGGATGAAAAAAATTTTAATGAAAAAAATTTTCAAGGAGAGCAAGAAGAAAACGAATCAAAAAAAATTACTTATCACACTTTAGAAAGCGATAAAAAGAAACTAAAAGAGAGTGGGGGACAATTAGAGTTTGAATCAAGAGGAGAAGAGGCAGAAATTAAAGATGGTATTGAGGATCTGAAAAAAAACGAAGAAAAAGAGCCTCCAGTTTTTGAGATTCCAAAAGAAGCACCGAAAATGGAAATTGTTTCTCCTCCCAATGCTTCTGACGAATCAGAGAAAGAAGAATTTTCTCAAAAAGAACCAGAAAAAAAGTCGACTTCATCAAAATCGAAAATAATTTTAATTGTTGTTGGAGTTTTAATTGTTGTTGCTTTGGTTGTTGGTTATTTTTTAATTTATCCGAAAATAATAAAAAAGGAACCAGCGTCATCTTTGCCAGTTAATAAGCCACCAGCAACAGAAAAACCAGAAGAAAAACCAGTAAAATATGTTTCTTTATTTAAATCTCAACTTCCTTTAAAATCAGAAATAAAACTTTCATCTCTTTCACTAATTCTTTTGAAATCACTTTTAGACAAAGAAGCGTCTCAACCAGAAGAAGTTGGATCCTTGAAGGAAATAATTATTTATTACCAAAATAAACCTTTAAATTTTTATGATTTTTTTAGAACTATTCTTCCTGAGGTAGTAAAAACAGAAGAAAATTTAGGTTTTTCATTAGAAGATTTGTTTGAAAAAAAACTTACAGTTGTCTTATTTTATTCTGAAACTTCGAATCAACTTTCCTATCTTGGTTTAATCAAAGAAAAAAAAGAAAGCCAAGTCGAGAGTTTTATAAGAGCGTTAACTCAAAATCCTGATTTGGAATTTTCTCTTGTTTCTTCTCATTTTTTTGCTAATCCAGGGAATTCCATTTTTAATAAATTTAAGGAAGGAAAAGTTGATGTTTGTAAAACTTTTTATCTTCCTTATGAAAATGCTAATTTAGCCATTAATTTTGGAATTTGTAAAAATTATTTTTTGGTTGCTTCCTCTAAAGAAAATATTGAAAAAATAATTCCTCTTCTTAATTTATCATCTCAAAGAACTCAAGAATGAAAAAAAGATTTTTTAAGAAATTAGAAGAAAAACTTTTTTTAGAGAAAGAGTTTTTAGAAAAAGAAATTAAAAATTTAGAAAAAGTTCCATCTTTTGGAGAGGGAAAATTTTCTGATGAAAAAGAAGTTGATGAAGCCGAGGAATATTTTACTTATTTGGCTTTAAAAGAAGAAATGAAAAAGAGATTAAAAGAGGTAGAAAGAGCATTAGATAAAATTAAAAAAGGAAATTTTGGAATTTGCGAGAGATGTAATAAAGAAATTGAAATTGAAAAACTTCTCGCCAATCCGGCAACTAAGTTTTGCAAGAAGTGCACTAAAAAATAACTTATGATATATATTTTTGGCCATAAAAATCCTGATACTGATGCTATTGTAGCCCCGATTGTTTGGGAAAGTTTTTTAAAAAGAAAAAAAATTAACGCTAAAGCATTTCGAAATGGTTCTTTAAATCAAGAAACTAAATTTGTTCTTGATTATTTTAAGATTAAATATCCGTCTCTAAAAACAAAAGTAAAAGCAAATCAAAAAATTATTCTTTTGGATCATAATCTTTATTCTCAAGCACCTGATGGGGCTAAAGAAGCCGATTTAATCCAAGTAATTGACCATCATTTTATTGGTGATTTTCAGACAAAAAAACCAATTTATTATCGTGCCGAACCAGTTGGTTCTACCTCAACTATTATTGCTAAAATTTTTTTTGAAGAGGGGATTAATCCATCGAAAAAAGAAGCCGTTTTGCTTTTAAGTGGGATTATTTCTGATACTTTAAAGTTTTCTTCTCCAACAACAACAAAAGATGATAAAAGAATTGCGAAATTATTAAAGAAAATTTCCAACATTGATATTGATGAATTAGCGCAAAAAATGTTTGAGGCAAAGTCAAGAATTAGCGGTTTTTCTTTAAAAGAAATTATTTTAAAAGATTTTAAAGAATTTGAAACAAAAAAAATTAAATTTGGAGTTGGAGTTTGGGAGACGATTCTTCCTGATTGTTTAATTAAGAAAGCAACTAATTTAAAAAAAGAGATTGAGAAAATAAGAAAAATAAAAGAATTAGATTTGATTTTTTTTGGCATTATTGATATTCTTAAAAAGAAGTGTTATTTTATTTTAAGCGATAAAGAAAAAGAAATTTTAAAAAGGTCTTTTTCTGGAAAAATAGAAAATGATCTTTTGGTTGTAAAAGGGGTTGTTTCAAGAAAAAAACAGATGATACCAAGATTTTTGGAAGTACTAAAATAAAATCTCAAATCTCAAATCTCAAATCTCAAATCCAAATCTTAAATCTAAAATCTAAATTTTTAATGCCAAATGTCAAAAAAAATTCAAAATATCAAAAATCAAAATTCAAAATGACAATTCAAAATTCAAAAAGAATATCCCTCCCTCACCTTAATCCTCCCCCTCCCTCTGGGAGGGGGAGGAAATAGGAGGG